>DATCRI010000087.1 GCA_036569045.1 Chthoniobacterales bacterium
ATCTCGACGCGGGCGAATCGCTCTCGCCCGACGAATATTTCGCCATCCCCGCCACGGTCATTCAACCAATGACCAATGACCAATATCCAATGACCATCGCGTGGCCATCGCCGGTGAACAGCGGCTTCCCCGGGAACGACACCGCTCGCGCACTGTGGTTCGTCGGCCCCGGCGGCCCCTCGGCGCCGACCGCCATCGTGCTTCACGCCCTGATGTCCGCAAGCGACATCGGCTACCGCCGGCTCGCCGGCTGGTTCCACGATCGCGGCTGGAACATGCTCTTCCCCCACCTTCCGTTTCACTACTCGCGCACGCCACGCGGCCATCGGAACGGCGCCCTCGCCATTACCGCCCACCTGCCGCGAAACGCCGAGGGCCTGCGCCAGGGCGTCGCCGAGCAGCGCCAGCTTCTCGCCTTTCTCCGCGCGCAGGGCGTCACCGAATTTGGCCTGCTGGGCACGAGCTACGGCGGCTGGACGGCCTCGCTGCTCAGTTTTGTCGAGGCGGACTTCCGCTTCCTCACGCTCATCCAGCCGATCATCGATCTGGAGCACGCCATCTGGGAGAACCCTGCCGCGGCTTCGATTCGCCGCATTCTCCGCCAGCGCGGCATCACCGCCGGCCAGACGCATCGCCACGCGCACCTCACCTCGCCGCTGCATGGCGAACCCCTCACGCCCGGCGATCGCATCACTCTCGTCGGCGGCCGCTACGACACGGTCGCGCCGCCCGCCGGCCTGCGCGCCCTCGCCGACGTCTGGCACGGCGCCACCTACGTCGAGGTCGTGCAGGGGCACTTCGGCTACGCCGCGCTCGAGGAAGCCAAGCGCCGCATCGCCCCACGGCTTTAAGGCCTTTCGAGAAATCCATCACCTCCAGATCCTCAAGGCCGCGAAGATCGCCCTCATGCCAAGATCGGCTCTCTCTCCGATACTCGGGCCGCGGTCCTGGCAGGTGTCGCCCCCTTCAAACGCGACAGCGGTCAGTTCCGGGCTTGGCAATGCCGAATTTTTGGGTCATTTGCTGGCAGCCCCCCTTCCTGCCCATGCGCCGCACATTTCTTGCGCCCGTGATTTCCCTGCTCTCCGCTCTGGTTCCTTCGGAGAGTGACGCGGAGCTGGTAAACCGCTGGTCTTTCAACAACCCGGCCGGCAGCGTGGCGAATGGCACGGTGTTCACGGACTCCGCGAGTGGCGCGACCGCGACGTTGCGCGGGAATGGCGCGACTCTCAATGGCGCCGCGCTCGCGCTCCCCGGCACGACCACTGGGAATGCCTCGGCGGCGAACATCTCCGCCTACGTCGATTTGCCGAACGGCATCCTCTCCTCGAAGACAAACGTGACGATCGAGATCTGGGCCACGCCGATTTCCTCGAAGAACTGGCAGCGCCTCGTGGATTTCGGCCGCACGACACAGGCGGGCGACGGACTCGGCGCGCCAGGCGAGTGGACGGGCGCCACCGCGCCGGGCACGACGAGCGCATCGGACAACTTCATGCTCTCCATTCAGCGAGGCACGAATCTCAGCCAGCAGCGTTTCGAGGCGATGCTCGACGGCTCGGCGACGAGACTCGACACCGCCATCGCCACGACCGCGGGCACGCAGCGCCACTACGTGATCACCTGCCAGAGCGGCGTCGGCGTGTTTCCCGCCGGCGGCCGCATCACCTGGTATGCCGACGGCGCCTCCGCCGGCTCGATCGACGTGCCTTACGCCCTGAGCCAGATCGAGGACGTGAACAACTGGCTCGGTCGCTCCCAATTCAGCGGGGATAGCACCTCGAACGCCGCCTACGACGAAGTTCGCATTTACGATCACGCGATGTCGGCAGCCGAAGTGGCCTCCAGCCGCACGGCGGGAGCGAACGCCACGTTCCCGCCACCCGCGGTGCAGCCCGACGCGATCACCATGCACGCGGGGCAGAAGGCGCTCATTCCCGTGCTCGCGAACGACTCCGGGAGCATCAACCCCGCAAGCGTCCAGATTGCGCAGCCTCCGCAGCACGGCACGGCCACGCCGGACAGCTCCGGACGCATTCTCTACACCTCCACCGGCGGCACGATCGACACATTCACCTATCGCGTTTCCGGCGCGGGCGGCTTTTCCCCTCCGGCGACGGTCACGGTGTCGCTTTCCTCCCAGCTTCGCCTCCCGAGCCCGACACTCAACGTCCCCGGCACGCCGCCGGCGACGGCCATCCAGCTCGTCAACGCGCTCCCCGGCCTCACCTTCTCCCAGCCGCTCGCCCTCGCCAGCCCGCCCGGCGACGCGGCGCGGCTCTTCATCTGCGAGAAAACCGGCATCGTAAAGGTCGTCCCCGACGTCACGCTCGCATCGCCGACGCAGGCCAGCTTTCTGAATCTGCCCACGCTGCTGGGCAGCCGCGGCGAGACCTTCGTCACCGATGGCGAGCAGGGGCTGCTTGGGCTCGCGTTCCATCCCGCTTACGCGACGAATCGCTTTTTCTACGTCTTCTACTCGGTGCGAAAGGCGGACAATCTCGTTTACGAGCGCGTGTCACGCTTCACCGCGCAGACGGGCAATCCGAATGCCGCCGACACCGCGTCCGAGTTCGTGCTCATCGAGCAGCGCGACGAGGCGTCGAATCACAACGGCGGCGGCCTCGCCTTCGGTCCCGATGGCTACCTTTACATCTCGCTCGGCGACGAGGGCGGGCAGAACGACCAATACAACAACGGCCAGCGCATCGACCGGGATTTCTTCGCGGCCATCGCCCGCATCGACGTGGACAGGAAACCCGGCAGCCTCGATCCGAACGCCCATGCTGCGGTTCCGCGCGACGGCGGCGTCGCGCGCTACGCCATTCCGCCGGACAATCCGTTCGTTGGCGCCACCAGCTTCAACGGCGCCGCCGTCACGCCTGCGAACGTCCGCACTGAGCTCTGGGCGGTCGGCCTGCGCAATCCCTGGCGATTCTCGTTCGACATGCAGACGGGTGAGCTGTGGGTCGCCGACGTCGGCCAGAACGTTTACGAAGAGATCGACATCGTCACGAAGGGCGGCAACTACGGCTGGGCCTATCGCGAGGGCGCCCACAACGGCCCGAAGACGGCCCCGGGGGGCTTCACCTCGATCGATCCCATCTACGAATACACCCACGGCTCCGGCGCGCTGCAGGGCAACTCGGTCACCGGCGGCCTCGTCTATCGCGGCACGCGCATCTCCAGCCTCTTCGGCAAATACATCTTCGGCGACTACGTCTCCGGCAACATCTGGGCGCTGACGAAGAATGGAGCCACCGCGACCGTGGAGCGCATCACCGGCGAGGGCGGCATCGTCGCGTTCGGTTCCGACCCTTCGAATGCGGACATCCTCATCGCGGACATCGACGGCAGTCGCATTCTCCGCATCGTCACCGGCCCGGCCAACGACGGCTACCCCCCGACTCTCGGCGCTACCGGCCTTTTCGCCGATCTCGCCGATCTCTCGCCGAACCCCGGCCTGCTCCCCTACGAGCCGAATCTCGCATTCTGGAGCGACCATGCGATCAAGCGCCGCTGGTTCGCCATTCCCGACACAGCAACCCGCATGACGTGGTCGAAGGACGGTATGTGGACGTTCCCGACCGGCTCGATCTGGGTGAAGCATTTCGACCTCGATACGACCCGCGGCAACCCCGCCACGAAAAAGCGCATCGAGACACGCGTGCTCGTAAAGACCGCCACGAGCGCCT
This sequence comes from Chthoniobacterales bacterium, assembly GCA_036569045.1. Lineage (NCBI taxonomy): Bacteria > Pseudomonadati > Verrucomicrobiota > Spartobacteria > Chthoniobacterales > Chthoniobacterales bacterium. The sequence goes on from DATCRI010000087.1 coordinate 3,696, forward strand.
ACGGCGTGAGCTACCGTTGGAACGACGCCGGCACCGATGCCACGCTCGTGCCCGATGAGGGTGTGTCCTTCGACGTGTCGGTCGTGGAAAACGGATCATCGCGCACGCAGCGGTGGCAGATCCCTAGCCGCACGAGCTGCCTGACCTGTCACACGCCGCAGGCCGGCTCCGCGCTGTCGTTCACCACACGCCAGCTCAACCAGCCTTTCACGATGAACGGCTTCATTGGCAACCAGCTCGATCTCCTCGCCCAGGGCGAGTATTTCGCGAATGCCGTCCCCGCGCCAAACACACTCCCTCGTCACCTCCGACCTGACGAAACCGCGTATCCCGCCGAGGCCCGCGTGCGTTCCTACCTCGCGGTGAACTGCGCCTATTGCCACATGGCCGGCGGCACGGCGCCCACGCAATGGGATGGCCGCCCGCACCTCACCCTCGCGCAGACCGGCCTCATCAATGGCAGCGCGGCAAACAACGGTGGCGATCCGGCCAACAAGCTCGTCGTCTCCGGCGACGTGCCGCATTCGATCGTTTACAACCGTGTCGCCGCCGCCAACGGCTTCACCCGCATGCCTCCCCTCGGCTCGAACGAACTCGACCAGACGAGCATCGCATTGCTTCAGGACTGGATCGCCACGCAACTCCCGAACCGGCAGGACTACACGACCTGGCGCCACCAGAAATTCGGCTCGCCGAGTTCGCCCGAAGGCGAGCCGCAGCAAAATCCCGACTCCGACGCCATGGCCAACGAGGGCGAATACCTCACCGGCACCGACCCGCTGAATGGCGGCAGCGCGTTCACCTATTCCCTCACGCCGGGCAGCAGCGGCGCGACGATCAGCTTCACGTTACCCGCGCTGCGCTCGTTCCAGATCGAAAGCTCGACGGACCTGACCGCTTGGACGCCGTGGAATGCGCCCGGCAATGGCGGCCTGCCCGTCCCCGGCGTCCCGATTACGATCACGGGCGGAGTCGAGCATCCCCGACAATTCTTCCGCGTGCGCATCTGGGAAAACTGAGGCGCCTGATCTGGCCCAACATCCCCTTGCGGTCAGCTTCGCGACGCCGTGGTTGAACCTCCTCAGCGCCCCTGGATCGTGAACGAGTAGTCGACCTCGAGTTTACCGCCCTCGAGCAACTCCGACACGTCCCTCGGGATCGGCGGAATCTCCGCCTCCATGATCGCGCGCACGCTGCAGCTCGCCAGGCTCTCGTTCGACGAGTTCCGCAACACCTGCACGCGCTCGACCGTTCCGTCGGCTCCCACCACGAAGCGCAGCTCGACCGTGCCGATCCCGACGAGATCGAGCATGTCGTTCACGTAGTAATACCAGCGCGAGCCGATCGCGTCGGAGAGCATCTTCTTGTAGCGCCCCAGCGGCGTGGCCACCGCATCGACCGACGAGCGCCCGCGGTTGGAAATCCCGCCGGTGAGCCGGGTCACGCGGCGCTGGGGCTGGAAGCCGGGAGGTTGCGGCTTCGATGGCTGCGCCGGCTTCTCGGGCTGTCTGACCTCGGGCTTTGCTTCCGGCGGCTTCGGCGTTGGCGCTTCGGGTTTCAGCAATGCGAGGGCGTCATCCTCGGGATTCGGCGTCGGCTTCGGCCTGGGGGTGGCCTTGGGCGTCGGGGTCGGCGTGGCTTCCTTCGGCGGTTCTTTCTCGGTCTTTTTCTCCTCGCGCGACTTTTCCGCGGGCTTCGCCTGGGCAGGCCTCGATGGCGAGGCCGGACTCGGCGCCACCGGCTGGCGATTCGGCCCGAGACTGAGATCCTGGCTCTGCAGCGTGAGCCCCGGCCCCTCCTCGCCGTTCAGCGTCGGCACGGGCGCGTTCGACTGCGCCGGCAATTCGCTCGCGGCGACGGTGTTTTGATCCGACTCGAAGGCGGCCTTGTCGGGCGCCTGTTCGCTCACCGTTGCCTGCGAGCTATCGACGAAATCGCGCTGGTTATTCTTCGATGGCGGGGTCGGCGATGGCGCGGGGATCAGGGTGAACTCGGCCGGCTGCGGCTGCGGCGGCGGCGACACTTTCGGCAGCCATTCCGGCTTCAGCGAGAGCAGCACGAACGCCACGAGGACGATCAGCAGATGAATGAGCAACGACAGCAGCAGCGCAACAAGGGTGCGCTTGCGCTGTTTCTGGCGCTCGGTCCGGACCGTCTCGATCATTCAGGAAGTCGGCAGCGTCTTCGAAACCCGCGCGTGGTGGAAGAGATATTGCTGCACGTAGCCGGCGTAGCGTCCGAACCGCTCTCGCGAAAACGCCTCGAGCTCGGCGAGCGACGCATCCCCGCCCCGCGGCGCCATGGCGCGCGTCACCCGGGCAATCCACACGTCCACCGGCACGGACTCGAGCCGTTCATACGCAAAGAGCAGCGCGCAGTTCGCGATCTTTCGCCCCACCCCCGGCAGCGCACAGAGCTCCGTCAGCAATTCCGCCGTCGGCAATCCGGCCAGCACCTCGAGATCGACCTCGCCATCGGCAATCCGCCGTGCGGTGGCCCGCAGATTCGGCGCGCGAAAGCCGAGGCCACAGCCGCGCAGCTCCGCCTCGCTCGCGGCGGCCAGGGCGGCCGGGGCCGGATAGGCATTCACCGCGGAGCCCGCCACCGGTTCGCCAAACCGAGCCCGCAGCGCAAGCGACATTCCGCGAATGTGGCTCACCTGCTTCATCGCGCTCGTCAGGAAGGTCGCGAGGCATTCCCACCGCGGCTGGCGCATCACGCGCAGCCCCCGGCACGAGGCCAGCGCCGCGCGCGAGAAGGCGTCCTCCGGAAACGTCGCCCGGATCTCGGGCAACGGATGATCCAGCGCGAAATAACGCGCCACGAGAGCCTCGCAGCCGTCCGTCACCTCGAGCATGTCGCCACGCTGCGCGACGCGCACCGCCGTCGCCCCGATCACGCCGCACCACGCGTCGTCCTCACGCTGCCAATGAAAGACCTGCCCGCTTTCCAGCGTCATCCGGAGATCGAACTCCGGCGCCGCGATCACGCTCATCGAATAAAGTAACTCAGGTTCTCGAGTTCGATTGCGAGGTTCACGTTGTTGACCATCACGTTCTTCGGCACATCGAGCACGACCGGCGCAAAATTCAGGATCGCCTGGATGCCCGACCGCACGAGCCTGTTGCAGATTTCCTGGGCCGCAATGCCCGGCACGCAGAGGATTGCCATCTTCACCCCGTGCTCGGAAACGAATTTCCCCATGCCGGTGAGCGGAAACACCCGCGTCTTCACCTCCTTCGTGCGCTTCGATGGCGTCGCGTCGAACGCGGCCGCGATCTCGAAGCCCTCCCGGGCAAACCCTTCCTCGTAACGCAATAGCGCCGACCCGAGATTACCCGCACCCACAAGAACAACCGGCTGCAGGCTGGTGCGTCCGAGCACGTCGGACAGCCGCTGGTGCAGCGTCCGCACGTCGTAGCCGAGCCCGCGTTTTCCAAACTGGCCGCAGTAGCCCAGGTCCTTGCGGAGCTGCGTCGGCTTCACCCCGACCACTTTCGCCAGCGCCTCGGAGGACACCGTGAGGCTTTCCCCGTTCGTCAGCCGCTCGAGGCATCGCTTGTAGAGCGACAGCCGATAGACCGTCTTCCGCGGGATGGGCTCCTTCATGATTTCGTGAAAAGGAGCAATGTTTTTCCCGAATTGTCAAACGACTCGCCGGCACTCAGAGAATCGCCGGATCGCCGTAGAGCGTGGAGCTCGACGCCCGCGTGATGCGCAGGTCGAACACCTCGCCGACGTGCCGCGCATCGCCCTCGAACACGACAATCTTGTTCGTGCGCGTGCGGCCGAAAAGACGGTCCGCATTGTGCCGGCTCGCGCCCTCGCAAAGAATCTGCTGATGCGTGCCGACGCAGGCTTCGAGCTTGCGCGCGACATTCGCGTTCACGACATCGAGGAGTTCCTGATTGCGCGCCTCCTTCACGGCCTCGGGCAGCTGTCCGTCCATCGTCGCGGCCGGAGTGTCGCGACGCGGCGAGTAGCGGAAGACAAACGCGTTGTCGAAATCGGCCTCCGTCACCATCGCCTTCGAAGCCGCAAAGTCCTCGTCCGCCTCGCCGGGGAAGCCGACGATGATGTCCGTCGTGATCGCGATGCCCGGTCGTGCGGCGCGCATCTTTTCGACGATTCGCAAGAATTGTTCGCGCGTGTAGGCGCGGTGCATCCTCTTGAGCAGGGCGTTCGAGCCGGATTGCAGCGGCAAATGCACGTGCTCCATGAGGTTCGGCAGGCGCGTGAAAGCCTGGATCAAGTCGTCGCGATAGCCGATCGGGTGCGGAGAGGTAAATCGAAGGCGTTCGAGGCCGGGAACGTCGTGCACGGCCTCGAGCAGCTGCACGAACGGACTGATGCCGCCGACCTTCTCGAATTCGTGCCGGCCGTAGAGATTCACGATCTGCCCGAGCAGGGTGACCTCCTTCACGCCGCGATCAACGAGCCCGCGGACTTCGTCGACGATCTCCGCGATCGGCCGGGAGCGCTCGCTGCCGCGCGTCGACGGCACGATGCAGAACGTGCAGCGCATGTTGCAGCCCTGCATGATCGAGACGAACGCCGTGGCCTGGCCGTCCTTCAGCGTGTGCTCGCGAATCGTGTTCTGCGAACCGGGTTCCTCGTCGGTATCGACGATGGCGAGCCGCTCGTCGTCGATGCGCGCCTCGAGTTTCGCGCGCAGCAGGTCGTCGACGTAATCCGCGACGCGATGAAATTTTTGCGTGCCGACGACGAGATCGACCGGCACCGAACCAGCCGTAAGTTCCGCGCCGCGGCTCTGCGCCATGCAGCCAAGATAGCCGAAGACGAGGTGCGGCCGGCGCTCGCGCAGCTTGCGCATCATGCCCATTTTCCCGATCGCCTTCTGCTCCGCCATGTCGCGCACGCTGCACGTGTTCAGCAAAATCACGTCCGCATCGGTCTCGTCGCGGGTGAGGCGATACCCGCGCGCAGCCAGCATTTGCGCGACCTGGTCGGAGTCGCGCTCGTTCATCTGGCAGCCATAGGTCTTGATGTAAACAGCGGGCATGCGGAGCGTAGGGAAGCGAGGACCCTACACCGCCCGGCGCGCGAACTCCAGCGGTCATCCATGTCGGAAAAAACCGCTTGTTTTCGACCTCCGCGCGGCAAAAGACTTCCCCCCAATGGCCACCTCCACACCAGCCGAACTCGGCTACGCCATGCCCGCGGAATGGGAACCGCACGAAGCCACCTGGCTGTCGTGGCCCCATCGCGAAGGCATCAGTTTTCCAGACGCCTACAACCGCGTCATCCCGACCTTCGTCAAGATGGCGTGCGCCCTCGCCGAGTCGGAAACCGTTCGCATCAACGTCAGGGACGCCGCGCAGGAAGCCGACGTGAAGCGCCTGCTGGCCGCCGCGCCGCCCGAGCGCATCGAGTTCCATCACATCGCCACCAACGAGCCCTGGTGCCGCGACCACGGCCCGATCTTCGTGAAGCGCCGGAAGGAGCCGCGCGTGGCTGCGATCAACTTCGGCTACAACGCCTGGGGCTGGAAACACATGCCCTTCGATGACGACGACGAGGTGCCGGTCCGCATCGGCGAGAAGCTCGGTCTCGAGATCTTCGACGCAAGCGACTTCATTCTCGAAGGCGGTTCCATCGACGTGAACGGCGAAGGCGTCCTCCTTACCACGGAGAGCTGCCTGCTCAATCCGAACCGCAACCCCGACCTCACACAGGACGAGATCGAGAAGCGCCTCGAGGATTACCTCGGCGTCAAAAAAATCATCTGGCTCGGCGACGGGATCGAGGGTGACGACACCGACGGCCACATCGACGACATCACGCGCTTCGTCGGCCCCAACAATGTCGTGACCGTCGTGGAAGACGACGAGAACGATCCCAATCACGACGCCCTCCACGCGAACCTCGAGCGGTTGAAGGCCATCGAGCTCAAGAAGGACGAGCCGCTGGAAATTCGCGAGCTTCCCATGCCGTCGAAGATCGTGCGCGACGGCCAGCGCCTGCCCGCCAGCTACGCGAATTTCTACATCGCGAACGAGGTCGTCCTCCTTCCGGTCTTTGGCGAGACGAAGGACGCCTGGGCCGAAGCCGTGTTCAAGGAAATCTTCCCGAAGCGCAAAATCGTTCCCATCGACTGCCGTGAGCTCATCTGGGGGCTGGGCGCCTTCCATTGCCTCACCCAGCAGCAGCCCAAGGCCTGAGGCGCCCCCATGGCGGACTTTCTCAACGAGCTCGGCAATCCGGCCTACCGCCACCTCCTGCTCAATCACCTGCCCATCCTCGGCCTCGCCGCCGGGGCGCTCGCGCTCTTCTTCGCATTCTTCCTGCGCAGTCGAGCCGCGCAGGTTCCCGCGCTGCTCCTCGTCCTCGTCATGTCCGCCTCCGCCCTTCCGGTCTACGAAAGTGGTGAGCAGGCCTACAAATCGATCCGTCGCATCGCGGACGACACCGGAGTGGACTGGCTCGACGCCCACATGGACCGCGCCGACGAGGGCATCCGCGCCTTCTACGCACTCGCCGGCCTCACCCTCGTTGCACTCGTTCTTCCCGTGAAGTGGCCCCGCGCTGGCACGCCGCTCGCCGTGATTGTCCTCATCGCCACCGTCGGCTGCGTCGGAATCGGCGGCTGGATCGCCCAGGCCGGCGGCCCGATCATGCACACGGAACTTCGCCCCGCACCGCCCGCGAACGAGGATTCCCTGCCCGCCGAACCGTAGTTCTCGACAGAATTTCCTTGCCCGGCAGGAGAAACCGTGCACTATTTCCGGTTCCTTATGGCAAAAACATCATGGCTTGAGCGCGACAAGCGCAAGCGCAAAACCGTCGAGAAATACGCGGAAAAGCGCGCGGAGTTGAAGGCCGCCGGCGACTACATCGGTCTCTCCCAGCTTCCCCGCGACGCCAGCCCTACCCGGCTCGTCAACCGCTGCAAAATTTCCGGACGTCGGCACGCTTACATCCGTCGCTTTAAAATGTCCCGTCTCACCTTCCGCGAACTCGCGACCAACGGTCTCATCCCCGGCGTCACGAAGTCGAGCTGGTAGGTTTCCGATCGCCAGATCCGCTCCGCTGGGCGTCTCTGGCTTCCATCGGCACGGGAATGCGCTCATGCCGATTTACGAATACGAACCCGAGGACGGGGACTGCAAACGCTGTGGCGGCCGCTTCGAGCTGCGCCGCCCGGTCGATCGCGAGCCTTTGAAGGCCTGCCCGCTTTGTAAAAAGCCCGTCCGCAAGGTTGTTTCGCTCGTCAATTCCCCCCGGGTTGCTAAACCCCTGTCGGTCTCCGACGCGAAAAGCGCCGGATTCCAAGTGCTCAAACGCCGTGACAAGGGAACGTATGAGAAACTCTAGGGCCACAATCCCGGCTGCTCCCGCACCGGATCCGCGCAGGAAATGTTTGGACTGACTCCCATACTGGCCTCCGCCTCTGCGGAAAGCGCCGAGATCGCGACCCACTGGGATTCGCCCGATATCATTGTGCTCAAGCTGGGCGCGATCGTCCTGCTCGTGCTGTTGAATGGCTTTTTCGTTGCCTCCGAGTTCGCGCTCGTGAAGGTGCGGGCCAGTCAGCTCGAAGCCCTCGTCGACCAGGGTGCCCGTGGCGCCAGGGCCGCCCGCCATGCCGCCCAGCATCTCGACGCCTACCTCTCCGCGACGCAGCTCGGCATCACCCTCGCCAGCCTCGGTCTCGGCTGGCTCGGCGAGCCCTTCCTCGCCGCGATGCTCGAGCCGTTCTTCCTGAAGCTCGGCCTCTCGTCGCCGACGCTCATCCACACGATCTCGTTCGCCATCGCGTTCTCGATCATCACGATCCTTCACATCGTGTTCGGTGAACTCGCTCCGAAGTCCCTGGCCATCCGCAAATCCGCCGGCGTCAGTCTCGCCGTCGCCGCGCCGCTTGGCCTTTTCTACAGTCTCTTCCGCCCCTTCATCTGGCTGCTCAACGGCTTCGCCAACGAATTTCTCAAACGCGTCCTGAAGGTCGAGCCGGTCGGCGAATCGGAGCTTTCCCACAGCGAAGAGGAACTCCGCCTCATTCTCGCGGAAAGCGAGAAGGCCGACGAGGTTTCCACCCTCGGCAAGGAGATCCTCATCAACGCTCTCGACCTCAAGCGCCGCGTCGTGCGCGACATCATGACGCCCCGCGGCGATGTCATTTACCTCGACGTGGGCGAGCCCTTCGACCGCCAGGTCGCCACGGCCATCGAATCTCGCCATACCCGCTTCCCGCTCTGCCGCGAGCATCTCGACGACGCCATCGGCCTCGTCCACATCAAGGACCTGCTCACCCTCGTCCATTCCGGCAACCGCGACGTCGAGTCGATCCGTCGCGAACTTCTGCACGTCTCGGAAATGATGCCGCTCGAGAAGCTGCTGCGCTTCTTCCTCACCAAGCACGGCCACCTCGCCGTCGCCGTGGACGAATACGGCGGCGCCGTCGGCATCGTCACTCTCGACAACGTCATCGAGGAACTCGTCGGCTCGATTCAGGACGAATTCGACACCGCCGAGGAAGAATACCGCCACATCAACGAGACGGAATTCGAGGTGGAGGGCACCCACGCGCTTTACGAGCTCGAGGAAAAGCTCGACCACAAATTCGAGAATACCGACGTCACCACAATCGGCGGCTTCATCACGACCGAGCTTGGTCATCTGCCCGTGAAGGGAGAGACCGCGCGCATCGGCGACTGGCAGGCCACCGTCGTGGATGCCGATGCCCGCCGCGTGCTGCGCGTGCACCTGAAAAAGGACCCCGAGCCCGTGCAAACAGACGACGACACCAGCACAAGTGGACAGAATTAACGGAATTTCAGGAATTTTTCGGAGAGCAATTCCATAGATTCTGTAAATTCTGTCTTATCTTTCCCATGCACGACGTCCGCCACGACAAGCTCGCCCACGTTCTCACCCGCCACTCCACCGCGCTGCAGCCCGGCGAAAAGGTGCTCATCGACGCCTTCGACATCCCCGACGAATTCGTGATCGCGCTCGTGCGCGCGGTGCGTTCCGCCAGCGCCATCCCATTCGTGCAGGTGCACCGCGCCCGCATCAGTCGCGAGCTGGCCCTGGCGGCCACCGAAGCGCAATTCGAGCTCGCGAGCGCCCTCGAGCTGGCGCGCATGAAGAAAATGGACGCCTACATCGCGGTCCGCGGCAGCCACAACATCACCGAGATGTCCGACGTGCCCGACGACCGCCAGCAGATGATCATGGGCAAGATGCGTCCCGTGCTCGACTGGCGCATCAACAGGACGAAATGGGTGGTCCTGCGCTGGCCGACGCCCGCGATGGCCCAGCAGGCCCAGAAGAGCACCGAGGCGTTCGAGGAATTTTACTTCAAAGTCTGCACGCTCGACTACGGCCGCATGGCGCCCGGCATGAAAGCCCTCAAGGCGCTCATGGACAAAACCGACCGCGTGCACCTCAAGGGACCCGGCACCGATCTGCGATTCAGCATCAAGGGCATCGGCGCGGTCTCCTGCGGCGGCGATCGCAACATTCCCGATGGCGAGGTCTTCACCGCACCGGTTCGCGACAGCGTCGAAGGCGAGATCACCTTCAATGCGCCGACGATTTACCAGGGCATCGCCTTCGAAAACATCCGCCTTGCCTTCGCCAGGGGCAAGGTGGTGGACGCGACCGGCAGCAACACCGAGGCGCTCATCCGCATCCTCGACAGCGACGCCGGCGCGCGTTTCATCGGCGAATTCGCGATCGGCTTCAATCCTCACATCCTCCATCCGATGCGCGATATTCTCTTCGACGAGAAGATCGCCGGCTCCTTCCACTTCACGCCGGGCCAGGCCTATTCGGTCGGCGGCAACGGCAACAAGAGCCGCATCCACTGGGACATGGTGAACATCCAGCGCCCCGACTACGGCGGCGGCGAGATCTGGTTCGACGGCAAGCTCATCCGCAAGGACGGCCTGTTTGTCGTCCCGTCGCTGAAGAAGCTGAATCCCGACTACCTCGCGGCGTAGGCGGCGGCTGCCGCCCCTGATTCCGATGGGAGGATGGCGGTTACAGCCGTCCCTCCTGCCGGGCCTGCCGCACGGAGTGAAGCAGCGCAAAGACGATGCCCGCGACGTCGTTCGTCTGCTCGGCCGGAGTGCGGGCCGCGGACAGGCCGATGATGACCTCCGACGGCTGGCGATTCACTCCGGGCACGGGCGTAAAACTGCGACGATAGACCGGCGCGGAAGGGTTGGTCTTCCAGCGAAAATGCGGCGTGTCGGCTGCATATTTTTCGAGAGCCTCGCTGAGCACCCGCTTGTGACTTTCCTCCACGAGCCACGCCTCGGCGTCGGTCTCGACCGCGCGGGGATTCTCCCGCAGGAAAATCACGATGTCGTAGGGATAGCGGAGCAATTCCTTCTCGATCACCTGAACGTGAGGGGACGGAGACTCCTCCCAGCAGCTCGCGCCGGCGGCAAACTGATCGTCGGTGAGGTAGGTCTTCGCGCGATGCGCCTCGAGGTTCGCCACCGGAAATGCCGTGACTTCGAGACCCGCCGCGAGGCTCGCGCGCTTCTCCATCGTCGCGATCAATCGGGCGATCGCGTAGGGACTGCGCACCTCGTTGCCAAACCATCCTCCAACGATCAGCGCCCTCACGGGCGGGTGCTCCGCGTAGGAACCGCACACGTGAAAATAGGGAATCGCATCCTGTCGTTGACGCGACGCGGTCGGGGCGTAGCCGACGATCAGCGAGGCGGAATCCTGCGCGAGATCCGCCAGCGGGGCAATCAGCCCGTCGATGTCCGTCTGCCCAGCTTCGAAGCGGTTGGCGATGAGAAGGTCAGTGGTGTTGTGCATGTGGCCTCGGGGTTGGGGTATGCTGAACGCTTAAACGACGAGCCGCTCAGTGCAAGACGTAGTTGCCTTTGGGGGAAATTTCACGTCTCTCGGGACCTCCGGCTCATATTTTTGCGCTATTTGAGCTCGCGGAACTTTCCGCCGCCCCCCTGCGTGGCGATGACGCGGCGCATGTCGCGCTCGTTTTCGGGCCGCATGCCTACGCCGATGAAGTTGATCTTCACCGCCTCGGGCATGCCTTTTTGAAGATCCTTCAACGCGGCGTTCAACTCGGGAAAGGGAATCCGCGCATTCTCCGTGCCGGTGCCGCGCTCGAAGCTGGCGTCCGAGATCACGAAAATCACGTCGGGCTGCATCTTGAAAGCCGCGCGCATCACTTCGATGAAGCCGGGTGAACCGCGCACCATGTTCGGCGTGGACAGCTTCATCGAGCCATCGTTGCCGGCAAACCATTCGTCGAGCCACGCATTCGCCTTCGCGCGATTGTCGTCCGTCGCCGGCAGCATCTCCGTCTCGAAGAAGGCGTAGTTGCGGGCAAACTGCCCGAGACCGAAGCGCGTATTGATGCCGAGCGCGGCGAGCAACTTCTTTGTTTCCTCGCGAATCTTGTCCATCGGATACCCGGCGCGCTGCGTGGCGGTGACCACGGACGCGGCGATGTCGTAAATGATCAGCACGCGCTTCGCGGTCGTCTGGATCCCAAGGAAGGTGAACCCGGTGCCCGTGCCGCCGCCTCCGGCGCCTCCCTGGCCGGTTCCCGCCCCGGCGCCGGCCGCGCCGATCATGCTCGAAACCTGGTCGGAAACGATCGCGCTCGGATCGAGCGGCAGCATCTGGTCCATCGGCACCTTGGGCAGCTCGGGCAGCGAAAACGCCGTGGGCTTGAGCGCCTGGAGCTTGTCGTTGAAGCTCGGCTTCGGCGCGAGCGAGTCGAACTCCGCCATGTTCATCTTGTGCTCACGCTCCTTGGCGGGCATGCGCAGTTCCTTCGGTGCAACGAACGTGGCCTTCGGCTGCAGAAAATAGCGGGCGACAACGAGCGCGCCGGCCACGAGACCGGCCACGATGTGCAGGAGCACGACGCCGATCACGACCATCCAGATGAGTTTCCGGAGGCGGGCTTTGCGGTCGGCAGGTTGGAGCTGGGAGCCGGTGGTCATGGCGTCAAGGGGTCGCGGTGGTGGCCGGTTTCGGCGATTCGACCGGATTCCGGGCGAGGTATTCCTTCGCGAGGGTCGCAAACCTCGTGGTGGGATAAAGCGTGACCAGATCGCGGGCCGACTCGGCCGCATTTTTCTTGTCTCCGCCGAACTGATAGATTTTTACCGCGCCCCAGAGACCGCGGGAGGCCGCTTCGGTCTCCGAGCCGAGAAACAGGTAGGGATGCAGGTAGAGATCGAGCGACTCGTTGTAGAGTCGATCATATTCGGGCCGCACCAGCACGTCCTCCTGCCAGCGAGGATTATCCTCCACGAGCTTGCGGAGACTGGCAGCAGCCGCCTCGGCGAGCAGGAATTTCGCCTCGATGAGCACCGTCGGGTCGTCGGAATTCCTGGCGAGCTCGCCGGCTTCGACCACGGCCTGCGCGGCGTTTCCGCTCGCCACCATGGCGCGCAGGCGGCCCTGCTTCGCCGTCTGCCGATCCGCCGGATTCCACGCTTCCTTTTCGATGCGATTGAAGACCTGAAGCGCCTCGGCCGCGCGCTTCGGATCGTTCGAAACGACGAGGGCGACTCCGTAGGCATTGCCCAGCGCGGCAGCCGGCGACTTCGGCACGCCAAGGAAGGCCTGCCAGCGCAGCCACTCGACGTTCAGCGCCGTCAGGTTGGCGGAAATGGGATTGGCGATCAGCTTGTCGCGATTCTCGTTCGGCGCGAACTCCACGCGACTCACCCGGGCCCGGGGCACGTTCACGGTGGCCTTCGCTCCTGCAGCTCCGCCGACAGCCAGCGGAACCTCCACCTTGAACGAAGTCGCGTCGATTCCGACCACCCGGCCGACCCGGCGCGAATTGGCGGCATCGTTCATGAACAAGGTGTCGACCACCTCGGCCTGCGCGGACAGGCCGCCGCAGATCGCGAGACACACGACGCCAAGGCGCAGTGCGTTCATGATTGCGTCGGCCCTCCCAAAGCCTGGAGGCGCTTCTTCGCCTCGGTCGATTCCGGCATTCCCTGAAGGTCCTCGATCTTCGTCATTTCCTCGTAGGTCTTTCGCGCGGCGGTCTTGTCGTCGAGTTCCTCGAAGGCCTCGCCACTGCTGAGATAGGCCTTGGCGACCCAGTCGTGCCAGCGGCCGTGCATGATGTAGATGCGTTGGAAATACGGCACGGCCAGCGCGTATTTCTTCTCCTTCATATAGAGGTCGCCGATACGGTAGAGCGCCTCGGCCTTCTCCGGTCCGCGCGACGCGTTGTTCGCGAGCAGGGCCTCGAGCGCCTTGCGCGCGCCCTCGGAATTTCCGTCCTCGGCGAGCAGCTGCGACTTCTCGATCATCACCTTGCCGAACAGCATCGAGCCGAGCGTCTCCTTCTCGAAACGATCGAAATACGCGACGGCGGCGGCCCGATTCCCCCGTTTGGCTTCGATCATCCCTAGCGCGGCAAAGGCATCGTCCTTCTGCGGGGCGCGCGGATTCCATTTCACCAGATCGCGCCACATGCGCTCGGCGTCGTCGGCGCGGCCGGCCTGTTCCAGAGCGACGGAGCAATCGGCCATGATGAGCGGGTTCGTCGTCGAGGGATTCACGCGCGTGGCCGCGTCGAGCAGGAGATTGCGGGAGCGATCGGGATCCTTCTTCCGATAGACAAGCGCCTCGGCCCAGAGCGCGCGCATTGCGAGAATCGTCTTCTTGTCGGTGTCGGCCCCCGCGTGCAGCTCACGCAGACGCGCAAGGTAACTCGCGGAGTCGTCGCCGGACGCGTAGAGTTTTTGCAGCGCGGGGAAGAGATCCTCCACCGATCGGATGGTTGCGTCGTTGCCGTATCGATTGATCGCCTGCCAATACGCCTCGCGCGCCCTGGAGGGATCGCCCTCCTGCAGATATGTCCATCCGATCCAGTAGATTGCCTCGGCCACGCGCGGGCTGCGAGGATGCTCCTTTACGAACTGCTCGAAATGCGGGCGCAATTTCTTCGGCTCCTCGAGCAGCCGGTAGGCCTTGCCGATCTTGAACCAGCCCTCTTCGAAGAATTTCGAGTCGTTGGAAGGGATCTGCTTCAACGCCGCGATGCCCTCCTCGATGTCGCCCTGCTCCATCAGGGCATCGCCGAGCAGCACGAGCGCCTCGGAGTTCGACTCGTGGCCGGGATACGCCTTCAAATAGGCCCGCAGCTCGCGAATGGCGGTGGCGGTGGCGTGCATCGACTGGGCAGCGTAGGCCTTCTGGAAAGTCGCCGCGCCGCGGAAGGCGCCGTCCTTGTATTGGCCGAGGTATTCATCCATCACCTCTCGCGTTTGCGGGAATTGCTTGTCGAAAGAGAATCCCATGCCGCGCCAGTAGGCGGCCGACTCCGCGAGATCGCTCTTCGGATCCGTCTTCGCGAATTCCTCGAAGGTCGCGATGGCGGGCTTGTTCTGGTCGGAGAGCAGCTGGCTGAAGCCCTTCATGAACAGCGCCCGCGCGGCGAAGTCGGACTGCGGGAACTGCCGGCGAATCCCCTCGAACGTCGCAATGGCCGCCGGCTGGTCGTTCATCCGCTGCTGCGCGATCCCTTCCAGATACAGCGCCATCGGGAGCTGCTTCGACTCCGGAAATTTCTTCGCGAAGGTCTGCGCGGCCTCGACCGCCTTCGGCCAGCGCTCGATCGCAGACCAACACTGAATCAGGTTCAGCGACGCGGACTCGACGACGGCATCCGGCGGCATCGTGACCAGCATGTCCTCCATGATGAGCGCCGCCTCGCGGTAGCGCTCCATCGCGAGGTAGGCGGTGGCGAGGCGCAGACGCAGGGCCGAGTCGAAGTTCGCAATCTTTTCGATGTTCGCGACCTCGCGCTTGACCTTGGCGATCATCTGCCTGAGGCGGAACGTGCGATACGGGTCACTCTTCGGCTGGGCCTCGGCAGCGGCGACGGCGTCCTCGAGTTCCCCCAGGCGCTGGGCCTGGTATTTCAGCAGGCGATCGCGATTCCACACGCGCTGGAGCGCGGTGATGGCCTTGCGATTCTCTCCCTTGTCGAGGAACTCGGAGCCGAGCTGCAATGCCAGCGTCTGGAAGGTCGCGATCTGCAGCATCTGGTTCAACCGGGGGAATTCCTCGACGACCAGCGCGAGCGCGTCGTCGAATTTTTCCTCCTGCATCAGCGCATAGAGCTCGAGCACCGTCGCGCGCCCGCGATCGACGGGATCCACCAGCGGCCGGATCGCGGCGAACTGCTTCGCCGCTTCGGCCCACTTCTCCTCGAGCACCCACGTCGTGCCGTAGAGCAGCATCGCTTCGGCAGCCTGCTTCGAGCGCGGAAACTCCTTCACGAACGTGTCGAAGGACTTCCGCGCAGCCGCGTATTCCTGGTCCTGCATCTCGCAGACGCCCTTGTAAAAAACGAGGTCCTCCCGCTGCTCGGCAATCGGTGGCGGGGTGGCGGCCAGCGTGGCCTGAATCACCTCGAGCGCGGCCGGAAATTTCTGCGTATGCAGGAGGCTCATGGCGTAGGGGTAACGCAGGTTCGCCATCGCCTTCTGCCCGGCCTCGGTCTTGCTGAAATCCTGCTCGAAGCGCTGGAAGCCCACCACGGCTTCCGCGAATTTGCCGGCGTTGTAGGCGTTGATCGCCGCGAGATAGCGCTCCTCGGCCGTCATGTCGCCGGCCCCCGGGGCCGCCCAGGCGGCGGTCGCCATCCAGGCGGCCGCCAGCGTGCCGCCGACCCGAATCCAGAAACCGGCTCTCATCTTCCGCTCCGTGCTACCTCTTTCGCGCGCAAAACACCGGTGACAATTTTGCCACAGCCCGCATCTTGGAAGGGATGAATTCCGAATCGCTGGAATCCCGCCTGCTCGCCTGGATCGAATGCCCGGAAAGCGCCGCCCTCGGCGACGTCCTGCTCGAGGTCCACGCCTTTCAGCGGACGGCAAACTCCGCCTACGGGGCATATTGCGCGCAGTTTCCCGCGCCGCGTCGCTGGCAGGACATTCCGGCCCTCCCGCAGCGGCTTTTCAAGGAAACGGCGCTGCGCTCCTTCCCCTCGGCAGAAACCAGCCGCACGTTTCGCACGAGCGGAACAACAGGCGAAGGCTACGGGGAACATCATTTTCGGTCTCTACGTCTTTACGAAGCGGCGGCGACCCACGGGTGGAGTCGCGCGGGGCTGGACGGTCGCCGGGTGCTGGCCCTGCTGCCGCCATCCGCCGATGCCCCCCATTCCTCGCTGAGTCAGATGGCTTCGTGGCTGTGTCCGGACGAAAAAGCATTTTTCATGCGCAACGGTCGCGGCAAATGGGAGGAACTTTCCGCAAATCTGACGGCGACCGAGGAATCCGTCGTCCTTTTCGGCACCGCCCTCGCCTTCCTCGACTGGTTCGAGACGCTCGGCGACCAGACGATCGCCCTGCCGCCCCGCAGTCTGGCGGTGGAAACCGGTGGCTACAAGGGCACCCGCCGCGAGTTGCCGAAAGCGGACCTCTACGCGCAATTCACCGCCCGGCTTGGCCTGGCTGGTCCGAGCGTCGTCAACGAATACGGCATGACGGAGCTGTCCTCGCAGTTCTACGCCCGCGGCGTCGGCACCCCGCACATCGCGCCGCCGTGGGCGCGCGGCCTCGTGGTCGATCCCGGCACCGGCGCCGAGGTGGCCGAGGGAGAAACCGGCGTGTTGCGGCTCTTCGACGCGGCGAATCTCTGGTCCGTCTGCGCCGTGCAGACGCGGGATCTCGCGATCCGCCGCGGCGAGAATTTCGAACTCATCGGCCGCGACCCCGCCGCCCTGCCCCGCGGCTGCTCGCGCACGGCGGACGAGATGCTTGCCGTTACTCGTAGCGCAGCGCCTTGACCGGATCGAGGCGGGCCGCGAAGTAGGCCGGAATGAGCGCCGCGACCGAGCAGATCACGAACGCGCTCACGCAAATGATCGCGACGTCGGAGGGCACGACCTTCGCGGGAATTTCACTGAACTGGTAGACCGACTGCGGGAAGACGGAGATGCCCAGCACGTCGGCGAGGAAGTCGCGGGTTTCGTTGCGGAAGCGGATAAGCGTCATGCCGAGCCCGAGGCCGGTGAGCGTGCCGAAGAACCCGACGACCATGCCCTGCGCGACAAAAATGCCGACGATCTGCCCCGTGCGGGCGCCGAGCGCCTTGAGAATGCCGATCTCGCGCGTCTTCTGCACCGTGACGGTGATGAGCGTGTTCATGATGCCGAATGCCGCCACGAGCACGATGAACATCAGCAGGAAGAACATCACCCCGCGCTCCATGCGAATCGCGTCGAAGAGTTCCTTGTTCTGCTCGACCCACGTGCGGGCGATATTCGGCGGCCCGATGCGCTGCATGATGCCGTCTCGCGTGACGCCCGATGTGAAGGGATCCGTCGTCTTGACCGAAAGCCCGTGCACGCTGTCGGGATCGAGCTCATACATCTCCTGGCCGATGAAAAGCGGCACGAGCACAAAATCGCTGTCGTAGAGGTAGCGCCCGCTCTCGAAGATGCCGGTGACGGTGAGCGCCGTCGGCAGGACGAGCGACTTGATGTTCTCGAAGACCTGCGGATCCTTGTTCCCTTCCTTCTGCGCCTTGTCGATTTGCACCATGATTTCCTGGGCATTCTTGGGCGAAGTGACGTTGAGCGTGCTGCCGATGCTCAGCCCGAGCTGGCGGGCAAAATCGGCGCCGACGACGCATTTTTCGCCGTCGAGATCGAGCTGCGGGCGGCCATCGGCGTCCATCTTCGAGGACGCGATGAGGTATTTGCCGATGTCGGTGATGTGCGCCTCCTTCACGGGGTCGATGCCGCGGACGATCGGCGCAAGCCAGCGGTGGTCCGCCTCGGCCATCACGCGACCCATGGTGTAGGGCGCGACCCCATCTGGCACGACGCCCGGCACGGCCTGCACTTCCCTCGCAATTTCCTTCCAGTTCTCGACGATGCCGTCGCTCTGGACGGTGATGTGCGCGTCGAACCCGATCACCTTCTTCTGAAGCTCGAGCTCGAAGCCGCTCATCACCGAAATCACGAGGATCAGCACCGTGATGCCGAGCGTGACGCCGAGGATCGAGATGATCGTAATGACGGACACGAACGTGCGCTTCGGTTTCAGGTAGCGCAGGGCAAGGAACAGGCTGAACGGCTTTTTCACGAGGTCGAGGGCGGCACAATGCCGCGCCCTTGCGTCCAACGCAAAGAGGAATCTCCCCCGGGGCGGGGCGCCTTGCCGGGGCGGGAAGGCTGGGCTACCTTCCCCTCGAGGAGTGCCGGGTCGGGCCCGGCGAATGGTTTTTATGGCAAACGCAATGGTAATCGGGATCGGCGGAGTGGGCTCCGTGATCGGACAGCGGCTGCACGAATACGACTGCTTCGACCGCATCGTGCTCGCGGACATGGACACGACGTTTGCGAATCAGCTCGCGGCCCGCACGCCGCGGAATCGCTTCGTCGTCGTGCAGGCCAATGCCATGCAGACCGAGCGCCTCGCGGCGCTGATGAAGGAATCCGAGGTGAAGGTCACCTGCAACGCCTGCACCTGCCAGACGAATCACTCCGTGCTCGAGGCCTGCGTGCGCTCGGGCTCGCATTACATCGACATGGCCGCGGATATCTATTCCCCGCCCGGCGTGAAGCGCCCCGGCAAGAATTCCTTCGAGGCCGAGATCGAGAAGTTCAACCAGCGTTTCCTCGACGCAGACCTCGCCGGCATCCTCTGCATGGGCATGGACCCCGGCGCCGTGAACATCTTCGCCCGATGGGCCATGGATCGCCTGGACACCGCCAGTTCCATCCGCGTGCTGGACGCTGACAATGCCGAGGTGCGCGGCTACCGCTTCGCCGTCCTGTTCTCGCCGGAGACGTTCTTCGAGGAGCTCGGCGCCGTGCCGTATTTCGTGAAGGACGGCCGCGTCACCAGCGGGAAGCCCCTCGAGACGGAGGTCGAATGGGTGCGCTTTCCCGATCCCATCGGCCTGCAAAAGACCTACGCCGTCGCTCACGAGGAGGGCGTGAGCCTCGGCATCTATCCGCCATTCGTCGAAAAAGGCGTGCGCTATTCCGTCTTCAAATACTCCATCCCCGAGAAGGTCGTGAACATCTCGAAGTCGCTCGCGCTCCTCAATCTCGACTCGTGGAAAAAGATTCGCGTCGACGGCGTGGAGGTCGCGCCCGTGCGCGTGGCGAGCGCCAGCCTGCCGAAGCCCGCTCAACTCGGCGCCACGGTGGACGGCTATTCCTGCGTCGGCACCGAGGTGCGCGGCACGAAGGACCGCAAGCGCGTCGAATATTTCGTCTACTCGATGGATAGCCACCGCGACACCTACGAGAAATACGGCTACTCGCTCACGCTCGTGCAGACCGGCATCCCCCCCGCGCTCACCGCGCGACTGCTCGCCACGGGCAAGATCCCCGAGCGCGGCGTGATGATGCCCGAGCATCTCGACCCCGAGGCGCTGATGAACGATTTCTCCCGCGAAGGCCTGCCGATCTTCATCGAGAAGCGCGAAGTCGAGCGCTGGTAGAGGCTTGTAGAGCTACGCCGCCTGTTGCATGAAGTCAGGCAGCCGATGAAGAAAGCCAACACGACGTTGGGCAAATCGCGTGGTCTGACATTGCGCTGGGGAATCCTGCTCGTCGCCATGCTCGGCTTTCCCTGCCGGGCCGAGGAACCGGCCCGCAAGACAGGCGTCCTGCAATCCGCCGATGGCTCTCCCGTGGCGGATGCGCCGTTTCACGTTTTCACATATTCCCGGAAGGCATCGGATTGTGTCGAACTCGCGTCCGGAAAAACCGGAAAGAACGGCGAGTTCTCCTACCCGGTTGAACAGAGCGATGTCGAAAAATTCTCCCCGCCTTTTTTCTTCGCTGAGATTCCGGGGAACGGACATTTTGCGGCAAATCTTCAGATCAACAAGGCGGAGCCTGTCGTGCTGAAAGCCTGGGGGCCGTGGGCGGATCTCGTCGTGACCTTCACGACTCCCGATGGCAAGCCTGCCAGCGGGCTGCACGGCCGCGTGACGCAGGTTTACGACACCACAGATGAATTCCTTTTGGACGTGCCGCGTCTCCCGACAGGCACCTGGGATGCCACGACGGATTCCAACGGCCAATTGATCCTGCACGGCCTGCCGGTCCACTACCGGTTTTATCTGGAAATGGATGACGCGCGCTACGCGCAGTTGATGGGCCACAATTCCACCCCCCAATGGCTCGCTGCGGGCAGGCCGCAGTCCGTAAAATTGATCCCGGCCGGCAGCATTTCAGGCCAGGTCACGTTCCCTGATGGGACACCCGTCAGGGACGTGCCCGTGGAGGTCCTAGAGCAGTATCATTATGAAGACGCTGGCGGCGGCAGTGGCAAGACCCGCACGGATGCGGAGGGGCGCTTTACCATCGGAGGTCTACGCCCGGCAACTTACGACGTCATGGCAAGGCTTACTCCCAAGCAAGCCGAGGAGTGGGCGGCGGCGGTTCGTCCGGGCGTCAGACTGCGCCTTGCGGAGAACGCCGCGAATCAGGACATCCGGCTGACCAAGGGCGTGCTGGTCACCGGCAAAATCACGAACTCCGAGACGGGCAAGCTTATTGCCGACCAGGCGCTGACCATCGGGCTCGTCCCTGCAGACGAGACATCGCCCCTCGGCCAGCTTTGGGCCGAAACCTCCGAGGGGCGCTACCGCACACGGATACCTGCGGTCCCGCATCGCGTCTATTTCGCCAGTTCGGCCAAAGGCTTCGAGCGCGGTGAGGAAGAACCAACGCGCGTCAACGCCAGGGACGGCGAGGAAGTCACCGTGGATTTCGCGCTCAAGCCGAAAGGCAAGCCGTTCCAAGTCACGGGCCGCGTGATCGGAACTGACGGCAAACCCGCCGCGGGAGCCGCCGTGCACGTCTTCCTCACGAATGGCTACGAGTCATCATCCGACACGGTGGATTCGACCGGGAATTTCTCCATCGAGATTCCGAGGAATATCAAGGAGGCGATCCCGATCTTTGCGACGGACGGCCCGAGGCGATCACCGATCCAAAAGGTCGCTGTGGGCAAGCCGATCACCCTCCAACTGGGCGACAAGGATCTCACCTCGATCCGCGGCTGCGTCGTCGATGAACAGGGCAAGCCGATCCCCGGCGCCACCGTCCATTTCCAGCTCGCGGATGATGCCGTGGACTGGCAGCACGCGCTCTCCACCGATGCCACGGGCAGATTCGAGCTGGCGGATATCTGGAGCGATGTCGCATTCAACGTGTATGGCGAGGCCGAAGGCTTCGGGTATGCCCACAAAAAAGTGACCACGACCCGAGGCAAAAAACTCGACCTCGGGAATCTCGTGCTCAAGAAGGCCGATCGGGTATTGGAAGGCGTTGTCGTTGATCCAGACGGAAAGCCCGCTTCCGTCTTGTTAAGTGTATCAGGCGGCAGCGATCAACCGATGGTTTCGGCCAAGAGCGACTCGGAGGGCCATTTTCTGGTCTCGGGACTCCTCGAAGGAAAAATCTTTCTGCGTGCCCGGCAGAAATTCGGGGAACGCTATGTGGATGTCGCCCGCGCCAAGGCCGAAGCTGGCGACCGACAAATCAAGCTGACCATCAAGCGCGCGGACGCCACCTTGCACGGCCGGCTTGTAAACTCCGCAAAGCAACCCATCGCCGGCGCGATGGTCGTGACAAACGATCACGACCAGCCCGGCGACATCTCAGCCATCACCGCGAAGGATGGGACGTTCCGACTGCCCGGCGTCTTCCCGGGATGGTTGACCGTAAAAGTCATGCCCGACAGGCATTCCAAAACCGCCATCGCCCTCCGCGGCAAGGCTGGCAGCGAGGAAAGTCTCCTCGTGCTGCCCGCGCCTCCGATCGCTGCGACGGCAAATCCACCCACGCCACCCGCCAGGCTCGTCGGCGTCGGAGACCCGGCCCCGGCGGCCGAGGTTGCCGTGTGGCTCACCTCCGCGCCACTTCCGCCGCAGAATCAAGGCACGGTGCGCATCCTCGATTTCTGGAACATCTTCTGCGGCCCCTGCATTGCGAACCTGCCCAGGCAGCAGGAATTCTGGGAAGCGCACCGGCGCGAAGGGCTGGAAATGATTGCTCTCCACCCCGCCTGGAACGAACAGGAGATTCGCGAATTTCTCGCCGCACGGCCAAACGTTCGCTTCCCCATCGCGATTGAAAAAGAAGGATGCCCGACCTCTAATCGCTATCCCATCGAGGGCGTCCCCACCTATGTGGTGATCGACCCCGACGGGAAGATCGAGTTCATCGGTGCCGGAGATTGGGAAGGCGCGAAGGCGAAGGCGCTTTCCCTGCTCGCCGCCCTCGCGAAGCAAAAAGCGGAGTCTCCATAAATCAGGCTCTGCGCCAAAACACGAAGTCGAGCGGGCGGTAGGCCGCGCCGGGATTGACTCCTTTCCGGCGACGTGGGACAATCCCACCGTGATCGTCACCCTCGATTCGAAGCGCCGCCTCACGGTGCCAGCCGCCCTTGCGCAAACCGTTCCGGGCGAGCATTTTCAGGTGGATTTCGACGCGGAGGAGGATGCCATCGTCTATCGCCGGATCGCCACGGAACCGGATTGGCTCGACGTGGTGGCGGCGTGCCCCGAGCCCATGGACGATCTCCCGACCCGCCGCGAAGAATATTTCCAATCGAAGCTTTGAGCTGGTTGCTGGATACGGATGTTTTGAGCCAGCCCGCGCGCAAGCACGGCGATCCCGCCGTCGTCGCGTGGCTGCGGGAGAACAAGGACGATTGCTTCACCAGTTCCATCGTCATCGCCCAGCTCGCCTATTGGGTGCGCAGCAAGGATGGCGCTCAACGCACGGCGCTTCAAGCCTGGCTCACCACTTTGGTCGATGCCATGCGCGGCCGAATTCATGGTTTCAACGTCTCGGTCGCCCATGCCTGGGCGGACCAACAGATCACGCTCGAAACCGCCGGCCAACCCATGCCGCTCGAAGACAGCTACATTGCGGCCACGGCCCGCCGCTACAATCTCACCGTCGTCACCGGGAACGATCGGCATTTCCGCCGCCCGGGAATCAAAGTTTTCAATCCTTTCAAGGAACTCCCGCGTCCGTGAAGATCCGGGCCGGTTTCCGCCTTTCCTTCTAATGCCAAAAGCCGCCAACACCACTCTCAGCGAGGCTCTCGGCGTCCTCCTGCTCGGCGCGGGCATTCTCCTGCTCCTCGCTCTCGTCTCCTACGATCCGGCCGACGTGCCGTCCTGGGTCTTTTTCAGCCACATCGTCCCGCCAAACCCGAAAATCACGAATTTCATCGGTCTCGTGGGCGTGCTGGTGGCCGGCCTTCTCTATTTCCTCATCGGTGCGGCCGCGTATCTCCTCGCCGTCGTGCTGCTGGGCTTCGGCGCCGGAAAACTGTTCTTCCCGAAGGTGCGCTTCGCCAGCCGCGCGCCGTGGGTCATTCTGTTCCTGCTCTGCGGCGCGAGCCTGCTGCACATCCAGCCGTGGTTCCTCCAGAGCTGGAAAGCGATCTTCCACGTGGAGGGCCCCGGCGGCTGGTTCGGGAAATGGATCGGCGAGAAGGCTTTCGAGACCACGATGGGCACCGTCGGCTCGGCCATCGTGCTGCTAGCCATCTACATCGCCAGCCTCATTCTCGTCACCGGCTTCCATCCGATCCGCTTCGTTCAGCTCTGCGCGAAGCACATCACGACGACCATTGCCGAGCGCCGCGAACGCCGCCGCGCCAAGCTCGATGCGGACGCGCTTTTTGCCGAGAACCAGCGGGAAATCGAAAAGGGCGCCCGCCAGCTCGAGAAAAAAATGCGCCGTCGTCCCGCGCCCGCGGCGGAGCCGGAACCTCCCGCACCCGTCGAGGAACCCGCTCCCTCGTTTCCGCCGCCGAAGATCATCGACGCCTCCGTCCCGCCCCCGGCGCGCAAGCCGACCCTCGAGGAACTCAAGGCCAGCAAGGCGAGGAAAAGCGACGCGCTTCCTCCCGGCCTGAAGGGCGTGCACGTCGAAAACTACTCCCTGCCGTCGCTCGACCTCATCGACCAGCCCGACGCCGCGGATCACGTCGCCACCGACCCCGCCGAGCTCCAGGCGACGCAAAACATCATTCTCGACACGCTCGCGCAGTTCGCGATCTCGGCGAGCCCCGGTGACATCACGAAGGGCCCGACCATTACCCGCTACGAGCTCTATCCCGCAAAGGGAGTGCGCGTGGATCGCATCGTCGCCCTCGAGCGCGACATCGCCCGCGCCACCCGCGCCGAGCGGATCAACATTCTCGCGCCGATTCCCGGCAAGGATACCGTCGGCATCGAGATCGCCAACGCGAACAAGGTGAAGGTCACGCTGCGCGAGCTGTTCGAAAGCGACGCATGGGTGAACTCCAAGGCCCGCCTGCCCCTCGCGCTGGGCAAGGATGTCTATGGCAACACGATCATCGCGGACCTCGCGGGTATGCCGCATTGCCTCGTCGCCGGCACCACCGGCTCGGGCAAGAGCGTGTGCATCAACGCCATCATCGCCAGCCTCCTCTTCCGGTTCACGCCCGAGGAGCTGCGCTTCATCATGATCGATCCCAAGGTCGTCGAGATGCAGATGTATAACACGCTGCCGCATCTCGTGACGCCCGTCGTGACCGACCCGAAAAAGGTGCTCCTCGCGCTGCGCTGGGTCGTCGACGAGATGGAGCTGCGCTACCGCATCATCGCGAAGGTCGGCGTGCGCAACATCGCCGCCTTCAACGCCCGGCCGAAACCGAAATCCCAGGCCGAGCTCGACGCCGAAGCGGCCGAGAAGGCCGCGGCCAACCCCGCCGCCGAGGACGACGGCCCATTGGAGTTCATTGCCGAGCCGCCGCCCGTGGACGAGCATCCCGACGCGCCGGACATGGATCCCGACGAGGCTGTGAACGAGCCCCCGAAGATCAGCGTCCCCCGCGATGCGGACGAGCTCATCATTCCCGAGCACATGCCCTACATCGTCGTCATCATCGACGAGCTCGCGGACCTCATGCAGACCGCGCCGGCCGACATGGAAAGCGCCATCGCCCGCATCGCGCAGAAGGCCCGCGCCGCCGGCATTCACCTCATCGTCGCCACGCAGACACCCCGCGCCGACGTCGTCACCGGCATCATCAAGGCAAACATCCCGAGCCGCATTGCCTTCCAGGTCGCGAGCAAGATCGACTCCCGCGTCATCCTCGACGAAAACGGCGCCGAAAAGCTCCTCGGCCAGGGCGACATGCTCTACCTCCCGCCCGGCACCTCGAAGCTCGTCCGCTCGCAGGGCGTGCTCGTCACCGACGACGAGATCCGCCGCGTCGTCGAGTTCGTCTCGGCCAACGGTCCCCCACAGTTCGAGCCCACGATTCACAGCAAACTCTCCCGCCCGTCGCAGGATGAGGAGGAAATCAGTGAGGAAGACGAGGAACTGGTTGAAAAGTGCCTCGAAATCATTAAGCAGGAGGGCAAGGCATCGACCTCGATGCTCCAGCGCCGACTCCGCCTCGGATACACGCGCGCGGCCCGGGTGGTGGACATTCTGGAAGTGCGTGGCGTGCTGGGCCCGAAGGACGGCGCCAAAGACCGCGAAATCCTCATCGACCTCAATTCCATTTCATGAAACCCGCGCAGCAACAGCTGATGCTCTCGATCGGCGCCCTTCTGGCAGCCGAGCGCGAAAAGCGTGGCATCCCCGTGGAGAAGGCCGCCAAGGAGACGCGCATGCGCCCGCAGCGCATCCGCGACATGGAGGCCGACGACCTCTCGCATTTCACGAATCCCAGCTACGCCCGGATGTTCATCATCGCCTACGCGAAGTATCTGGACATCCCGATGCAGACGATCCACGAGCATCTGCCCGACCGCGGCGAGCCTGGCACGGAAGGCTACCAATACATCAACTCCACGCCCGACGAGCTGCCCTCCCTGCGTCGCGACCTCGTCTCCCGCCCGCTACGCCGCACGTGGCTGCCCACCATTCTCGTCGTCTCGATTCTCAGCCTCGTCGTCGCCGCGGTCATCGCCGTAGCGATCATCGTGATCAATCTTCCGCGACTCACGGCCTCGGCGGACCCCAAGGAGGCCGCCGCGCCGGAAGGAGCCCCCTCGTCGCCCGCCACCGAGGTGGTCACCAAGACCATCGTCATCACCGAGCCGAACATCACCAACCTGCCCCCGGCCGAGCCCAAACCCATCGACCCGATCGATCCCACCCGGGTCAACCCCGCGCTCGCTCCCGCCGCGGCCAGCACGCCGCCCGTCTTCACCGAGACCGCGCAGATCGCCGCGCCGCCGAAGCCGACCCCCATCGTCGTCATCAGCGATCACCCGCCCGCCACGGCCACCGACCTGCAGACCTCCGTCCCCACCGCCAGCCCGGCGACGGAGGAAGACCGCGCCTTCCTTCTCAACTCCGAGTCCGCCCCGCCCGCCGCCAGCGCGAGCCCGGCGCCGACCGCTTCGCCGGCCACCTCGCCGGCCGACGCTCCCGTCGACTAAATTCCCGGCGGCCCCGCGCCGCCGCCAGCCCGTCTCGTTTCCATGTCCGCCGTCCTCGATAAAGCCGCTCCCCGCAAGGTGGGGATGATCAGCCTCGGCTGCGCCAAGAATCTCGTCGATGCCGAGGTGATGCTCGGCGACGCCGCCACCCGCGGCTACGAAGTCACCGCAAACGCCGACGACGCCGACGTGATCGTCGTGAACACCTGCGGCTTCATCGACTCCGCCAAGCAGGAATCCATCGACGCCATCCTCGACGCCGGCGCGAAGCTCCGCGAGGGCCAGAAACTCGTCGTGAGCGGCTGCCTCTCCCAGCGCTACTCCGGCGAACTCCGCAACGAGCTCCCCGAGGTCCACGCCTTCATCGGCCTCGACCAGGTCGCGCAATCCGGCGCCATCTTCGACTCCCTGTTCGACGACGACCACGCCGAGAGCGCGGTGAATCTCGTCACCCGCGGCTCCCGCTACATTCCCGACTACACCACGCCGAAGTTCCAGCTCACCCCGGCGCACACCGCCTACGTCAAGATCGCCGAGGGCTGCAACCACCCCTGCAGCTTCTGCGTCATCCCCCAGATGCGCGGCAAACACCGCAGCCGCACCATCGACTCCGTCGTCCGCGAGACCCGCGAGCGCCTCGCCGCCGGCGTGCGCGAGATCAACCTCATCTCGCAGGACACCACCTACTACGGCATGGACCTCTGGGAGCAAAAGGCCTCCCCCACCCAGCCGATCGACAGCTCCCGCGGCCCCACGCTCGTCACCCTGCTCGACGAGCTCGGCCAGCTCGGCAAACCCAGCGACGAATTCTGGATCCGCCTGCTTTACACGCACCCCGCCCACTGGAGCGACGAGCTCATCGCCGCCATCGCGCGGAATCCCCGCGTCGTCCCCTACATCGACATGCCCCTCCAGCACATCCACGAGGGCATGCTCGGCACGATGAAGCGCCAGACCACCCGCCAGCACATCGAGGACCTCATCCTCCGCCTGCGCGCCGGCATTCCGAATCTCGCCATCCGCACCACCTTCATCGTCGGCTTCCCCGGCGAGACCGACGAGCAATTCGAGAGCCTGCTCGAGTTCATCGAGCGCGTCCGCTTCGAGCGCCTCGGCGTCTTCGCCTACTCCCGCGAGGAAGGCTCCCGCGCCGCCAAGATGGAGGGCCAGATCCCCACCGCCGTCAAAAACCGCCGCCACCGCCGCGCCATGAAGCTCCAGCAAAAGATCGCCGGAGAGCTCGCCGCCGCCCAGGTCGGCAGCACCCTCCGCGTGCTCGTCGAGCAGCCTCGCGTCGGCCGCACCATGCACGACGCCCCCGAGGTCGACTGCAAGGTCATCCTCACGAAAGACGCCCCCGTCGGGCAGTTCGTGGACGCCAAAGTCACCGGCACCCAGGTCTACGATCTCGTCGCCGAGCCGCTCCGCTAGGCAACCGCCGCGTTTTATCTGCTGAAGAAGCGCCTTTGCCGGCCTACGACGCCGTTTTGTCGGCTGACAAAGCCCCTTTGTCACCCAACAAAGTCGCTTTGTTGACCGACGAAGCTGTTTTGCTGACTGACGAAGCCACTTCGTCGACTGAAGAAGCCGTTTTGTTGACTGAAGAAACGGCTTTGTCGGGTGACAAAACCGTTTTGTGACCCTTTTCCGCGCCACGTTTCTCTGTAAACGGCGCTCCGGGGGTCGCTTTGCGGCCTTACGAAAGCGAGCGACCGTCTCAGGCGGAATACACCGCGCCGTCGTCGAAGGATTTCTCCTCGCGGATCGGCAACTCCTTCGCCTCGCGATCGAGTTCCTGGAAAAAGCAGCTCCGGTAGCCCGTGTGGCACGCGCCGCCGGCCTGTTCCACCTCGAAAAGCAGCACATCGCGGTCGCAATCCTGGAACCACCGCACCACACGCTGCGTGTGCCCGCTCGTCTCGCCCTTCAGCCAGAGCTTGCCGCGGGACCGGCTCCAATAGTGCATCATCCCCGTCTCCAGCGTCTTCTCGAGCGACTCGCGGTTGAGCCACGCGAACATCAGGATCCTGCCGGTCGGCGCCTCCGCACCGGGCACCGCCTCCTGCACGATGGCGGGGATGAGGCCGTCCGCCGTAAACTTGAAATCAAATTCCATGCGCCACCATCCCGCCCGGAGCCGACCGAAGTCAATCCACGGATTGCGCCGTTTTCCGCGGAACTAAACTGTGAAAATCTCCGAAGTTGTGGAAAATTGCCGGTCCATGAGCGCCGAAGTCCCCGCCACCGATACCCCGCCGCCCGTCCGGTATCGCCATTTCACCGTCCCGCCCGCGACCGTGCGCCTCACCGTCGACGACCTCACCACCCTGCTCCCCGACGGCGTCTGGATCGGCACCGAGGCCGACAAAAAGCGCGAGGTCACGCTCCCGACCACCGAGATTCTCGAGAAGAATTTTCCCCGCATTCGCCTCTCGCGCCTGGCCGACCTCCTGCCCGGCTGCCTGCGCGTCGAGGGCGCGCCGGACTGGATCGCCCTGCCCGCCGACCGCGTCGTGCTCGCCTACCATCCCGAATCGCGACGGGAAAAGATCCTGGAGCCGGGCGAAGAACCCGCTCCGGAACCTGCCCCCGAGCCCGCTGCCGAGGAGAAGCGCCGGCCGGGCTGGAAGAAGATCCCGAAGCCCGAACTCGCCCCGGTCCCGCCACCAAAGCCCATTCCGCTGAGCGAGCGCAAGTTCCCCGCGGAGGAGGAGAAGCGCCTGCAGCACATCTTCCTCACCGAGGACGCCCTGCCCGTCGCCCGTCTCGTCGATCTCGCCGGCAGCCTGCCCTCGATCCAGGGCTGCGCGCTCACGCACGGCGCGGAGCACGTGCGCTCCGAGAATTTCCCGGCCGGCATCGACGTGCCGGCGCTGGCCGACACGGCGCTCGATCTCCTGCCGAAGGCCGGCCACGCCCACGGCCTGCGCTTCCTGCCCACGCTCACGCTCTATGCGGAGTCGGGCCCGATCTCGCTGCTCCATCGCGGCGATTACCGCATGGTCGTCGTGCATCGCGAGCGCGGCTTTCTGCCCGGCGTGCGCGAGAAGATCGACGCGGCGTTGGAAATGCTCGCCGCCCTGCCGAAGGCCTGATCAGCGGAGCCGATACCGCCCGTCGCCGACGCTCAGCACGGTGATGCGCACGGGCGCGGTGCCACGTTCGTAAAAGCGAAGCTTCTTCGCGACCGGGGCGGTGACGTCGAGGATGCGGCCTTCGACGTAAGGCCCGCGATCGTTCAGGCGAATGACCGCGCTGCGGCCGTTGCGGAGATTCGTCACGCGCACGCGGCACGGCAGCGGCAGCGTCTTGTGGGCGCCGCCGGTCGTCCAGCCATACATGCTCTCGCCGAGCGCGGTCTTTCCGGGGAAGAGGAACCAGCCCTCGCTGTAATGCGAGGCAATGCCCTCCTCGGTGTAGCCGACCGCGTCGCGCGGAGCGATCGGCACGTAATATTGCCCTCGCACCGTGTAGGGCCGCCACTTGTAGCCGCGGTAGTCGCCGCCGCCGCAACCGGCCAGCAGCAGGGTCAGCCCGAGGAGCGAGGCGATGCCGAGCCGGGTCTTCATGGGGATTTCTATTCGGGGAAGCTGGCGATGAGCTCCTCGGCGCTCACGGTCGCGGTGCCGAGCTTGCCGACGACGATGCCCGAGGCGTGGTTCGCGACTTCGGCCGCTTCCCGCGCCGACGCTCCTGCCGCAAGGGCAAGCGTGTAGAGCGAGATCGCCGTGTCGCCGGCGCCCGAGACGTCGAAGACCTCCTGCGCGCGCGTCGGCGTGTGGTAGGGCGGCTGCCCTTCATCGAAAAGAATCATGCCGTGCTCGCTGAGCGTGATGAGGAGCTGCTTCACGTGCCAGCGCTCGAGCAAACGCCGGCCCACCTCGAGCAGCGGGGCGTCCTCGAGCGGATTGTCGGCGGGTTCGCCATTGGGCACACCGGCGGCGGCAAAGGCCTCGGAGCGGTTCGGCTTGATCGCCGTCGTGCCGGACCAGTCCAGCGGGTTCGACGGATTCGGGTCCACCGTCACCACGATGTCCCGCGGCGCCACCATCGCGCAGACGGCGTCCTTGAGCGCCTGGCCGATCAGGCCCTTGCCGTAGTCCTCGAAAATGATCGCGTCCGTCTCGGGCAGCACCCGCTCGACCTGCGCGAGGATCGCCGCGAAGGATTCGGGCGAAAGCGGGGCGCGTTTCTCGCGATCCACCCGCACGACCTGCTGCTGGCGGGCGATGATCCGCGTCTTCACGATCGTCGGAAAATCCGGAACCTCGACGAGGCAATCCGTCTGGATCCCCTGCTCCTCGAGCAGCCCGCGGAGCTGGCCGCCGAAAGCGTCGTGCCCGATCGCGCCGAGCACGCGCACGCCCTTCGTAAATTCCGCGAGGTTGCGGCCGACGTTGGCGGCGCCGCCGGGGTAGCTCGATTCCTTGGAAACTTCTACGACCGGAACGGGCGCCTCGGGCGATATTCGGGAGACCTTTCCCCATACGAATTCATCGAGCATGACGTCCCCAATCACCAGGATCCGCTTGGCGGATGCGGCGCTAAGGATATTGTGTATTCTGTTGCGATTCATTAAGGATACCGGAGGCGATCGAATGGTTCGAGACCGCCGGACACTAAATAGAACTCGTCCATCATGAGAATCTCCATTTTCGGGATCGCGGCCCCCACGGTTGCCGTCGCGATTCAAATCGCCGCCCTGGCGACCAGCCGGGCCGAATCCGCCCCCGAGCAAATCGACCTTTCGAAATTTCCGGCCGCCGCCGTGCAGGACGTCGTCGTCCCCGTGCCGAGCGAAGTCTTCAACGTCCTCGACAAACTCGGCTCCCCGAACTGGAAGGGCGAGCTCCGCGATTCCCTCGGCAAGCAATCCGGCAACCGGGCCCAGGTCGCCCTGCTCCTCGGCACGGTCATCGCCGAGGGCTTCATCGCCGTCGAGGCCGAGGACAGCGAAAAGGTGAAGCAGATCGGCCGCGACGTTCTCGATCTCTCCCGCGCCGTCGGCGTGGAAAAGGCCGTCGTCTCCCGCAGCAAGGCCATCGTCGACAAAGCCGACGCCCGCGACTGGGCCGGCGCCCGCCAGGAACTCGACGGCGCCCTTCAGGACGTTCGCGGGGCGATGCAGGAACTCAACGACGAGGACCTCGCCCAGCTCGTCAGCCTGGGCGGATGGGTCCGCGGCACCGAGGTGCTCACCTCGATCGTGCAGAAGGATTACAAGCCCTCCCGCGCCGAGCTCCTCCACCAGCCCGAGCTGCTCAACTACTTCGATCGCCGGCTCGACGACATGAGCCCTCGCCTCCGCAAGAGCGAGCTCGTCAGCCAGCTCAAGACCATGCTCAAGGAAATCCGTCCGCTCATCCTCGAGGGCGAAGGCCGCAAAATCAGCCCTGAAAGTGTTGAGCGCATTCATTCCGTGACCAGCCAGATGGTTGTCACGATCACCTCGTCCGACGCCTGAACATCCTTGTGAAAAACCGCCTCCTTCTAGCGGCCCTGGCCCTTCTGGTCCTCCCCGCGAGCCTGCACGCCACCGTCGACGACGCCCTGTCGTTCGCCTACGAGGCCGCGACTCCCTACGTCAAGGAAGGCTACACCTTCCGCGAGGACGCATGGGGTGGCGACCTCGGCCTCGGCGACCAGAAAGCCGTCACGGCCCAGCTTTTCAAAGGCAACGAGTATTGGTTCTGCCTCGGCACGGACACCGACGGCGCGACCGTCACCGTGAATGTCTACGATTCCAACGGCAAGATTGCCGGCACCAAGGCCTGGCAAAAAGGTCGCTTCGCCGGCGTGATGGTGACCCCGAGACAGACGGGCACCTTCTACGCCATCGTCGAAGTCAAGAAATCGCCGCAGGAACGCACGACCTGGGCGCTCGTTTACGGCTACCGTTGACCTATGCCCATTTCCTCGGCTGACGCCGCCACGATCGAGTTCGAAAACGCCCGCGCTCTCCAGTCGCTCTACGCGAACGACGAAAAGCTCCTCAAGGAACTCGAAAGCGAGCTCGGGATTCGCATCGTCGCCCGCGACAACGTCCTCCGCATCGACGGCGATGCCGCCAAGGTGGACATCGTGCGCCGGCTCTTCGCCGAACTCGAGGAAGCCCGCCAGCGCGGTCTCACCATCCGCGGCCACGAATTCCGCTACGCCCTGCGCACGGTGCTCGGCGCCGACAAGGACGCCGCCCCGAAAAAAAATCTCAGCCGCCTGCTCGACCAGAAAATCCTCTGCTCGTCGCGGAAGCCGCCGATCGTCCCCAAGACCGAGGGACAGTGCGAATACGTCACCACGATTCGTTCCCACGACATCACCTTCGGCATCGGCCCCGCCGGCACCGGCAAGACCTACCTCGCCATGGCGCTCGCCGTCTCGGCGCTCAAGCAGGAAAAGGTCAGCCGCATCATTCTCACCCGCCCGGCGGTCGAGGCTGGCGAGGCCCTCGGCTTCCTCCCCGGCGATCTTCAGGAGAAGCTCCTCCCCTACCTGCGCCCGCTCTACGACGCCCTCCACGACATGCTCGAAGTCGAGGAACTCCAGCGCCTGATGGATCGCGGCGTCATCGAAATCGCCCCGCTCGCCTACATGCGCGGCCGCACGCTCAGCAACGCGTTCATCATTCTTGACGAAGCCCAGAACACGACGACCGAGCAGATGTTCATGTTCCTCACCCGCCTCGGCGCCGACTCCCAGTGCGTCGTCACCGGCGATCGCACCCAGATCGATCTTCCGCGCAACAAACGCAGCGGCCTCATCGAGGCCGTCGAGGCCCTTCGCCATGTG
The DNA here is from genome assembly GCA_036569045.1 of Chthoniobacterales bacterium. Taxonomy (NCBI): domain Bacteria; kingdom Pseudomonadati; phylum Verrucomicrobiota; class Spartobacteria; order Chthoniobacterales; species Chthoniobacterales bacterium. Next base: position 36,900 of record DATCRI010000087.1, read on the forward strand.
GATGGCATCGGCTTCCACGTTTTTCAGGAGTCCGACGTCGTGCGCCACCCCCTCGTCCAGCGCATTCTCCGCGCCTACCGGAAGCATCGCGGCTTGCAGGATTCGCTTCTGTAAGCTATCAGCCGCCAAATCCCAACGCGCATGTGGAAGATTTTCCAACGCCGCCGGTTGATCAGTCAGGGCCTTAGCAGCCGGAAAACCCGGCGCAAACAGGTCGAGAACCCGATCTTCGAGGCGCTCGAGTGCCAATGGCCCGCGAAGATCGCCATCATGGTGCTCTTCAATATCGGCCTCGGAATTCTCATCTTCTCCGGCGAGCAAACCGAGCCCGTCAAACACTTCATCATCTGCCTGCTCGTCTTCGGCACGGCAATGACGTCGCTGTGGATCAACTACCCGAAGAGCTTCGCCAGCAACACCCGGCTGCTGCTGATTCTCTCCGTCTGCTTCCTCCAGCTCGTCGGCGTGCGCCTCATCCTTGCGAATGCGGTGAATCCCGACTTCGCCCCGCTTCTCTTCCCCTACGCCTTTGCGCCACTGATGCTCTCGGTGCTCATCGGACGGCACCACGGCCTCTACGCCGCCCTGTTTTGCAGCCTCTGGGGCATGTTCCTGCTCCCGACGATCAAGCCCGTCTTCATCGTTCTCTCGCTCATCACCGGCTTCATCGCCGTCTTTGTCACCCTGCAGGTTCGTCGTCGCAGCCGTCTCATCCGCGCCGGCCTCTACGTCGGCATCGCGACCTGGGTGATCGCCGCCACCTTCGGCCTCATCAGCCCCATTCAGCTCGAAGGCACCGACTGGCGCATGATCGGCTGGCAAAGCCTGTTCGCGGTCGGCATGGGCCTCGCCACCGCCATCGTCGTCAGCGGCATCCTTCCCGCTTTCGAGACCACCTTCAACATCACGACCGACATCTCCTGGCTGGAAATGGCGGACATGAATCACCCGCTGCTCCGCCGCCTTTCGATGGAGGCGCCCGGCACCTACCACCACAGCCTCGCCGTCGCGAATCTCGCCGAAGCAGCCGCCGAGGCCGTGGATGCCAACCCCACCATCTGCCGCGTCTGCGCGTATTTCCACGACATCGGGAAACTCGTGAAGCCCGAGTATTTCTCCGAAAACATGCCGCCGGGCCACAACCCGCACGACGAGCTCACGCCGACGATGAGCGCGCTCATCATCATCGCGCACGTCAAGGAAGGCGTGGACCTCGCCCTCAAGAACAAGCTCAATCCCCTGCTCGTCGACGTCATCAACCAGCACCACGGCACCTCGCTCGTCGGCTACTTTTACCAGCGCGCCCTCCAGCAGCAGCAGGACGCCCGCCTCGGCGGCAAGATCATGAACCTCCGCGACGACGACATTCCCGAAGTCCACGAGGAAAGCTTCCGCTACCCCGGCCCGAAGCCGCAGACCAAGGAAAGCGCCATCGTCAGCCTCGCCGACACGATCGAAAGCGCCTCCCGCTCGATCGAACGCCCCACCGCCCAGCGCATCGAGGATCTCGTCAACGACCTCATCGACACCCGCATCGCCGATCACCAGCTCGACGAATCTCCGCTCACCTTGGACGAGATTCGCCGCATCGCCGAGAGCTTCCGCTCGACGCTCTCGAGCATGATGCATTCCCGCGTGGCCTACCCGGCCGCCGCCCGCCGCGATCCCAAGAAAGAAACCCGATCCCTCAAGGATGCCCCGGCGAAACGCTCCGAGCAAAGCGCCGCCTGACCCGGCGGAAAACCTTCCCGCGGTCGCCATCGCGAACCGCCAGCGCAAGCTCCCCCTCGACCTCCGCCGGATTCGCGGCCTCGTCGCCCGCGCCCTGCCGCTGTGCCTCGCGGAGGCGGGCCCGCTTCCCCAGCGCCTCGCCGAGCTGCCCGAGATCGCCATCAGCATTGTCGGTCCCGACGCGATGAGCCGCGTGCATGTCGATTTTCTCGCCATCGAGGGCCCCACAGACGTCATCACCTTCCCCTACGGCGAGATCCTCGTTTGCGCCGCCATCGCCGCCGAAAACTGCCCTCGTTACGGCAACTCCCTTGACGACGAGGTCGCCCTCTACATCATTCACGGATTGCTCCATCTCAACGGATTCGACGATTTGGAGGCCGGCGCGGCACGGCACATGCGAGCCCGACAGGCAAAGATTTTGAACGCCGCTCGCAAGACCGTCTAGATTCCCAAGAACTGCATGAATTCCATTTCCGAAGTCGAAAACCCCGGTGAAATCCGCCACGGCCTCGGCCCCATCTGGGCCGCCACCCGGGTCGCCAATCCCGACTTCGCGCTCTGCAGTCCCGTCACCTTCCGCTGCGGCGCGGTTTTCACGATTTCGTCGTCCGCGTGGCACGAGGCGGTCTTCGCCCCGGTCCTTCTTCCCGCCCTGCGCGCCTCCCTTGCTCACGCTCGCCGCGGGGAGGCTCGCGAGATCATTGCCCTCGACCAACGCCTGTCCACCCAGCTTCCGGAAAATACCCTCACCGCCAGCACGCGGGCCGGCCACCGGCTCGCCGCTCTCGGCAGCACGCTTCGCGGCGACCGCCTCCTTCCCCGCCTCGCCGCAAATGTCGCCGACGGCGCCGCCCCCGGCCATCTCGCGACCGTCTTTGCCGCCCGCTGCGGCGCATTCTCGCTGCCCGACCGTGTCGCGATCGGCGCCTACCTTTTTCAGGAAATGGGCGCCGGCGCTCCTCACGTCTCGGTCGCCGACGTCTGCGACTTCGTCGCCCGCTGCCTCGAACCCCTCGGCGCCTCCCTCGAACTGCGCGCCGCCTGAATTCCCGCCCATGGCCACGGAGACCACCGCGAATCCCTCGACCGAATCCGAGACCGCGCTCACGCAACCCTGGAACGTGATCGTGCACAACGATCCCGTGAACCTCATGAGCTACGTCGCCATGGTCTTCCGGCGCGTCTTCGGCTTCCCCGCCGAGCGTGCCCAGAAACACATGCTCGAAGTTCACGAGCGCGGTCGCTCCGTGCTCTGGACCGGCGAGCGCGAGAAGGCGGAATTTTACGTCCAGCAGCTCCACGGCTACCTCCTGCTCGCCACCCTCGAACGCGCCGGAAACTGACGCCCCACCGGGGTTTGTCCCGGCCGGCCGCTTTCTCCCGGGTTGCCCTCGGGTGAAGTTTCCTGTTTTTCTGATTTCGTAATTCCATGGAGTTCTACCTTTCCGGGAAGTCGCGATACGGCTTTCGCCACATTCATCCGCTGCTCGCCGAGCTCGTCCGCACCCTGCCCGACATCATCGCCGCCGACGCCCTTTCGGATGCCGCCGCCCACCGCTTTTATCCGGAACCCGCGCAGGGCGAGGATCTCGACGATCTCCGCTCGGACTGGAAAGCCTTCGTCGAACCCGGTCTGCAGGAGCACTTCCGGTCCTCCCGCGATATCGTCGCCGCCGATCTCAAAAGCCTCACCGCGAAGAAGGACAATTTCGAACTCACCATCCCGGCCAAGCACGCCGACGCCTGGCTGAATGTCCTGAACCAGGCCCGCCTCGCCCTCGCCGCGGAGATCGGCTTCGACGAAAAGCTGCTCGGCTCCCCGGAAGCTCCCGACCTCGCCAGCGAGCGCGGCCTCGTCGCCTTTCGCATCAATCTCTACGCCTTCATGCAGCAATGCCTGATCGAGCAGATGGATTGAGGACCGCCTCTCTGCTCGAACCGGCGTCATGGAAAAAGCCCACGCCATCCTGATCCGGCGCATCCGGTTTTCCGAAACCAGCCTCATCTGCGTCTGGCTCACCCGCACCCACGCGAAGCTCAAGACCTCCGCCCGGGGCGCCCTGCGGCCCGGCGGCGCCTTCGCCGGCAAGCTCGATCTCTTCTACGAGGCCGATATCGGCTTTGCCCGCAGCCGCAGCGGCGACGTCCACTCCCTTCGCGAAGTCGCCCTCCTCCAGCCCTTCGACGGCAAAGGCCCTCATTACGCGAACCTCACCGTCGCCGCCTACTTCGCGGAGCTCATCGACCGCGTCACCGAGCCCGCCGGCCAGGCCGAGGAAGTCTTCGACCTCCTGCGCCGCGCCGTTGGCTATCTGCGCCGGGAGCGAGCCACGCCCCGCGCCATCACCCATTTCGAAGCCGAACTCACTCGCGCCCTCGGCATCGAGGATGCCGCCGGTCGCCACGATCCCCAGCAGACGCTGGCCACCCAATGCGGCGGCCGACTTCCCGCCGGCCGCGAACGCGCCTTGAAGGCTTGCGCCGCGCCGGTAAAGTAGCGCCATGCGGGACCAGCCCTCCGCCGGAAACATGACGGGATCGCTCCTCGTGGCGCATCCGAATCTGCGCGACCCTCATTTTCGCCGCACCATCCTCTTTCTCTCACACCACAACGCCGAGGATGGCGCCATCGGCCTCGTCCTCAACCGGCCGCTCAAGAAAACGATGGGCGAATTCCCTCGCCACACCCACGACGACGCCGCCCTCGGCCGCGTGCCCGTCTTTTACGGCGGCCCCGTCGGCACCGAGGAGATCCTGCTCGCCAGCATGCAGTGGCACGACTCCCCGGCGAACGCGATCGCCTTCCGCGGTTTTGGCAACGCCAGCGAGGAGCCCATCATCCCGCCGGAATTCCACCCCGGCCTGCGCGCCTTTCTCGGCTACTCGGGATGGAGCCGCGGCCAGCTCGAAGCCGAGATCGCCGAAAAATCGTGGCTCGTCCTGCCGCCGTCGCGGCAACTCATCGAAATGCGCAACTCCGGCACCGCCTGGCGCGACCTCATGCACCAGCTCGGCCCGATCTACCACCTGCTCGCCGACATGCCCGACGACCCGAGCCTGAACTAGCCGTTCACCACTTCCGCACCCGCCAGAGCCACAGCACGGCAAAGCCGCACGCCGCCGCCAGCAGGTTGATTCCCAGGAACGGCAGATAGCCGTCCAGGCTTTCACCGGGAATGTGCACGTTCATCGAGAAGATGCTCACGATCAGGTTCGCGAGCATGATCGCGATCGTGATGATCGTGAACTTCTTGATGAGGTGGTTGAGATTGTTGCTGACGATCGACGCGCGCGAATCCATCAGCCCGCCGAGCACCTCCGAGTAAATCTGCGCCCGGCGGAAACATTGCTTGTTCTCGATCAGGATGTCTTCGAGCACGCCGATCTGGTCGCCGTCGAAACCGAGACGCGACGCGCTCAGCCGCAGCTTCTGGCACAGCGTGCTGTTCGAGCTGAGCGAGTTCAGGATGTAAACGAGGCTCTTCTCCAGCGCGAACATGTTGAGGAGGTATTTGTTCTCCATCGACTTCGCGAGGCGCTTCTCGAGCGAGTCGGAGAGCATGTTGATCGCCTTCAGGTGCCCTTCGAAATGAGAGATGGACTGGTAGAGCATGCGCAGGATGACGTCCTGCAGCGAATGCACCGGGAAGGCCGCGCGCCCCTCGAAAAGTGGGGCGTCGTCGGGCATGATGACGACCAGCAGGTCCGCGTAAAGGAACGCGCCGGTCGACGTGACCTTCAGCAAAAAATTGTCGTCGGCGCAGTAGCTTTTCGGTCGCTTGAAGATCACCGCCGCATGGTCGGGCTCGAATTCCAGACGGGAGAGTTCCTCCGGATCGAGCGCAGATTGCAGCGTGTGGCTGTCGATGTTGAACCGCTCGAGCAGCTCCGCCTCCTCGGCCGGGCCGGGATTATTGTAGGCAATGATCTGCGCGTCGCCTTCGTTGCAGGCAACGGGACGCCCGTCCGTCAGCCGGAAGTAACTCCGTCGCGGCGGCGCCTCCTCGCGCACGGCGGGAATGGAGCGGCTCGCCGGACGGTCGAGCATGGCATTGAGGGCATTCATGGGCGCGCGCCTTGGGTTGCCTTGGCAATACAGCCTAATTCCAGAGCCTGTCCAGCCCCCGGCGCGTGCAATCGAACAATTCGTCAATCTCCGCCCGCGTAATGATGAGCGGCGGCGCGAAAGCCACGAGGTCGCGGATGCCGCGAACGATCGCCCCCTCGGCGCGAACAAGGTCCGCGGCCTTGATTCCCAATCCCAGTCCGGCGCCGATCGCCTCGCGCCCCTCGCGGGGCAAAAGCTCCGCCGCGCCGATCAAGTGGTCGCCTCGCACTTCGCCGACAGCTGGATGCGTCGCGAGCTCCGCGAGCTTTTGCTGGAAGTAGGGGCCGACATCATCGCGCACCCGTTCGACCAGGCCGAGATCCTCGATCACCCGCACGTTTGCGAGCCCCGCCGCCGCGCAGGTCGGGTGGCCGGTGTAGGTGTAGCCGTGCGCGAAATAGCCGCCGGTGTTGATGACCTCGGCAATCTCGTCGCTCACGAGCGTCGCGCCGAGCGGAAGATAACCGCTCGTCAGGCCCTTCGCGACGTTCAGCAGATCGGGCTCGAGTCCCTCGCGCTCGCTGGCAAACCAGCATCCGAGCCGGCCAAACGCCGTGATCACCTCGTCCGCCACGAAGAGAATGTCCCGCTCGCGGCAAAGCTGCCGGAGCGCCTGGAGATAGCCCGGCGGCGGCACGATCACGCCGCCCGCGCCCTGGATCGGCTCGACGAACATCGCCGCGATCGTGTCCGCGCCCTCGCGGTCGATAATCTCCGCCGTGCGCGCCACGACGTCCGCGCCATACGCCTCCGTGGCCTCCGCGCGGTCGTTCCACCCATACGGCGCCGGGATTTTCACGAAATTCTCCAGCGGCAGATCGAAGGGATCCACGCAGCTCGGCAGCCCGGTCAGACTCGTCGCCGCCAGCGTCACGCCATGGTAGGCGAACTCGCGGGAGAGAATCTTGCGTTTTGTCGGCTTACTCCGGAGCTTCCAATACCCGCGGATGATCTTGAGCGCCGTCTCGTTCGACTCGGAGCCCGAGTTCGAATAAATCACGCGGTTCAGCCGCGCAGGCGCGTGTTTCGCCAGCCATTCGGCGAGGAGGACGGGCGGCTCGGTCGTGGAATTGAAAAACGACGGGTAATAGGGCAGCGCCTCCATTTGCGCATGCACGGCCTGGACGATCGCGGCGCAATTGTAACCGACATTCACGCACCACAGTCCCGCAAGGCCATCGAGCAACCGACGGTCCTCCTCATCGACCAGATAACAGCCGTCCCCCCGCTTGATCCACCGCGTCCCCTCGCGATGCATATCCGCATGATTTGTAAATGGGTGAATGTGATGGTCGCGGTCTTTTTGGCGCAATTCCTGCAATGTCGGATGACCCATGCCCAAAACTATCACGTGGCCAAAGGGAATGCCAGCCAGCGGGCGACAGTTGCTGGCCAGTTGCCGGAACTCGCTGAACCGGCGCGGGTTGGAGGCTCCGCAGTCGGGTTTTGCGCTTGACCTCAACAGGGGTTTTGGATTGTTTCGCCGCGTTTTGAATGAGGGGAAATTCTGACCGGTTCGATGGAAGCGGTTTTTAACAACTACGTCTGGAGCGTCAGCTATTTGCTGGTGTTGATCGGTTTGTCGGCTTACGGAATTCACCGCTGGTCGATCATCCATCTATTCCTCAAGCACATCCGCAAGGACGTGCAGCCCGCCGGGCATTTCGACGATCTGCCGACGGTCACCGTCCAGCTCCCCCTCTACAACGAATATTACGTTATCCGGCGGTTGCTCAACGCCGTGGCGAAGCTCGATTACCCCCACGACAAGCTCCAGATTCAGGTCCTTGACGATTCGACGGACGAAACCCGCGCTGTCGCGGAAGCCGAGTGCGATCGTCTCCGCGCCACCGGCCTCGACATCGTCCACATCCACCGGACGGACCGCACCGGTTTCAAGGCCGGCGCCCTCGAAAACGGCCTCATCACCGCCAAGGGCGACTTCATTTTCATTCTCGACGCGGATTTCGTCCCGCAACCGGACGTGCTCAAGCAGTCCATCCACTACTTCACCGACGAGAAGATCGGCATGGTGCAGATGCGCTGGGGCCACATCAATCGCAACGATTCGCTCCTCACCCGCATCCAGGCCATGTTCCTCGACGGCCACCTGCTTCTGGAGCAAACCGCCCGCTGCCGCAGCGGCCGCTTCTTCAATTTCAACGGCACCGCCGGCATCTGGCGCCGCCAGGCCATCGACGACGCTGGCGGCTGGCACCACGACACGCTCACCGAGGATCTCGATCTCAGCTACCGCTCGCAGCTCGCCGGCTGGAAATTCGAATTCCTGCCGAACATCATCATCCCGGCCGAGTTGCCGCCGGACATGAACGGCTTCAAGAGCCAGCAGCACCGCTGGACGAAGGGCTCCATCCAGACCTGCAAGAAGATGCTCAGCACGATCTGGGCGGCAAAGATTCCGTTCATCCTCAAGGTCGAGGCCACGATGCACCTCACGTCGAACTTCGGCTACCTGCTCCTCGCGCTCCTCTGCGTGCTCATGCTCCCGCAGACGATGTCGAACCATCACAGCAGCGGCATGTGGCGCACCTGGCTGATCGATCTGCCGATCTTCTTCGCCACCACCGTCTCGATCGCCACGTTCTACATCTGCGCCCAGCGGCACCTGAATCCAAAGGGCTGGATGCGCGACATGCTCTACCTCCCGATGCTCCTCTCGCTCGCGATCGGCATGTCGGTGAACAACGCCAAGGCCGTGCTCGAAGCCCTCATCAATCACCAGACCGGCTTCACCCGCACTCCGAAATACGGTTCCACCGTCACCCCGCGCGCCACGAAACGCCGCGCCTACCTTCCGATGAAATCCCTCCTTCCGATCATCGAGATGCTCTTCGCCCTCTATTTTGCCTACTGCACCTCGAAGGCCCTGCTCGCCGGGGAATTCACCTCCGTGCCGTTCCTGCTCCTCTTCTTCGTGGGCTTTTCCTACGTCGCTGGCAAATCCGCCATCGCCTGGCTGCCCTCGTTCGCCCCGCCCTCCGCCACCCCGGCCACCGCCTAGGTGGACGCCCGTTGGACGCCGCGCGAGCGGCTCTTTTTCTGGGGACTGTTCGCGGCCGGGATCGCGTGGAATGTCTTCGCGCTGCTCCTCTCGGCCGGGTGGAGCCTCGATGACGAACTCTCCCACTACCTGCGCTCCCGCAGCGTCTGGGAAAATCCCGCCCTCATCTTCGATGCGTGGACGCGGATCGGCCGCAACCTCTTCCATGTTCTCCCCGCGCCCTTCGGCCTCACCGCCACGCGTCTCTGGACCCTCGCCTTCGCCGCACTCTCGGTCCTGTTGACCACCCGGCTCGCCGCCCGGCTCGAGGCTCCCCGCACCTGGCTCATCCCGCTCCTTCTCTGTTTCCAGCCGTGGTTCGTCGAGCTCTCTTGGGGCGTCCTCACCCAGCTCCCGTTCCTGCTTCTGCTCATTGGCGGCGTGCTCGGGCTTTCCGCGAACCGCCTCATCCTCTCCGGTCTCTGTTTCGGGGCGCTTCCGCTCGTCCGTCACGAAGGCATCGCCCTCACCGCGCTCTGGGGCGTCCTCGTCGCCGGCCGCACGCTGCTCGTTTCGCCTCGCGCCTTCCTCCGCCCCCTCGCTGCCGTCGTCTTCTCGACCGCGCCCATGGCCGCCTACAATCTCGCCGCCTGGCTCGCCCTCGGCGAATTGCCCTCACGCCTCCTTCTCTCCGCCAAGCCCACCGAAATCTACGGCCACGGCCCCCTCTGGCACTTCATCCCCATCTCCATCCTTCCCGCCGGCGTCTTCACCCTCGCCCTGCTCGCGGTTGGAACGCCCGCCCTTCTGCGCCAATGGCGCGCCACCTGGACGCTCCTCTTTTTCCCCGCCTACTTCGGCCTCCACACCCTCATCTACTGGCAGGGCCTCTTCGCATCCGGCGGTTACTACCACTTCCTCATGCCCATGGCGCCCGGCCTTGCCGTCGGCGCTCTCTTCGGCGCAAACGCCCTCCTCGACCGCCCCGATCGAAAATCTCGCCGCGTCGCAATCGGCCTTCTCGTCGGCGCCGTCGTCCAGGGCCTGCTCCTCGTTCATCTCTGGCGCGACGGCCGGCCGCACCTCACCGTTATCCGCGATCCGATCGTTCACGCCATCGATGAAGCCTTCACCTGGCAAAAGCAGAACCGTCCCCACGCCACGGTCGTCTGCCACCACATCTACGCCGCCTGGCGCGAAGACTGGATCGAGACGCCCGCTCGCCGGCAGCTCGACAACACCCCGCCCCCGCAGCTCCCCGGCGGCACAATCGTCCTCTGGGACGAGAAATACGCCGACCTCACCGGCCTTCCCCTTGCCACCCTGCAGGCAGATCCCGCCTGGCAGCCCGTCGCCAGCTTCGGCAACGGCTCCGTCCAGATTTTCGAAAAAGTTCACTGATTGATTCGCGCCGCCGGACCGCTGCGCTATCGTTCCTCCCCATGAATTTTCGGATCGCCCTGCCTCTGCTCGCCGCCCTCCTCCTTCTCGGCGGCTGCGCGGAGGACAAGCGCCACGTCATCATCATCAATGTCCCTGCCCAGCAGATGACCGTGCTCGACGAAGGCCGCCCCATCGCCACCTACCCGGTCTCCACCTCGAAATTCGGCGTCGGCGACCGCCCCGGCAGCAACTGCACCCCCCTCGGCACCTTCAAGATTCGCAAAAAAATCGGCGCCGACGCCCCGTCGGGCATGAAGTTCAAGGACCGCCGACCCACCGGCGATATCGTGGCCGTCGACGCGCCCGGTCGCGACCCCATCGTCACGCGCATCCTCTGGCTCGACGGCCTCGAGCCCGGGAATCGAAACGCCTACTCCCGCCACATCTACATCCACGGCACTCCCGAGGAGCGTAACATCGGCATTCCGGCCAGCTTCGGCTGCATTCGCATGCGCTCGCGCGACGTCATCGCCCTGTTCGACACCGTCGGCGTCGGCGCCCGCGTGAAAGTCGTGACTGGCGGCTTGTGAAGAAACCGCGAAAGACGCACTCTTGAACGCCACCACGGCCGAATCCCTTCGTTCCTAGTTTCAGATACCAATCACCGTTTTCATGGGTTCTTCCAATCCCCTGCCCCGCTGGCTCTCCACGATTCTCTGGGGAAATTCCGTCGCTCTCTCCTGGATGTGGGGCCTTGGACTGTTCTTCTCGGTCCAGTTCACCACGCAGTTCGGCCTTTTCGGCCTCCTTGCCTTCGCGATTCCGAACTTCATCGGCCTCATGGCCTTCGGCCTCGTCACCCAGCAAATCGCCAACCGCCAGAAAAACAAGGGATCCGAGGCTCTCGCGCAGTTCTTCGTCGCCTGGTCGCGACCGTTCCGGCTGGTTTTCTTCCTCTACCAGATCCTCGCCCTCTCGCTCACGATCTTCGCGATCATGCGCTACGTCGTGATGCCGCTGCAGCTCCCGCTTGCGTTCCTCTACCTCCCGCTCGCCCTTCTCGTCATCCTCGCCGCGGCCGTCCTCTTCGGTGAGGAGTTCAACATCAAACGCATCAAGTTCAGCCACGGCGCGCTCTTCCTCGTGCTCCTCGCCGCGCTTGGCATCATCTTCAGCTCACTCGGAAAATTCGGCGCCGTCTCCACGGTGGAATGGACCCCGCAGCCCACGGGCAGCTGGAGCTTCTGGGGCTACTTCGTGCCGATCTTCATCGGCTTCCTCGTGGGCCCGTGGCTCGATCTCCAGCAATGGCAGCGCGCCATCCAGATGCACCGCGAGCGCGTCTCGGTCGGCTGGGGCTACGTCTTCGGCAGCCTGCAATTCTTCGCGCTCCTCCTCGTGCACGGCGGCCTCACGCTCTGGGCGCTCGGGCTCGGCGGCAAGGAGCTCTTCCACACCGGCGTCGAGGGCTTCACCTACGGCCACGACATGCTGCTCAAGTTTTTCTATGCCAGCATCGACGTCCATCCCGTCGTCTTCTCGGCCTACTGCGTTTTCATCGCCATCTGCATCCTCACCACGCTCGACAGCGGCTATATCGCCATCCGCTGGTTCCTCCAGTCGAACGTGAACACCAGCAACGCCGCCATCCTCTCGCTCATTCCGGCGAAACTCATCACCTCGCCGATCCCCGCTCTCCTGCTCTGCGGCGTCATCGCGCTCGTCTGCACCGTCGTCGGGCTCGACCTCGAGTATTTCATGATCTTCTTCGCAACGTTCCTCGTCGGCTACGAGGTGCTCGGCGTCGCCCGCTGCTACGTCTACAGCCCGGCGAACGCGATCCCACAGATCAAGATGTTCTGCATCGGCTCGGTGGCCGTCGTCATCTTCGCCTTCGGCTATCTCCAGTCGCTGCCCGGGCTCCAGATCATCGGCTCGCTGCTCCCGCTCGGCTACGTCTTCTGGCTCCTCATCAAACCGACCTCGGCCGAGGAATTTGTGTCGAACACCGAGGAGCTCGAGTCTCCCTCGCAATCCGGCGCCGTGCTTCCCGCCTCCGCTCCCGCCGCGCCCGTGGCCACGTCCCTCCCCGCCGCGATCTCCTCTGCCGTGCAACATCCCGTCGCCGCCGCCGCCGCCGCGCTCGGCATTCACGACCTCACCGGACACTTCGAGGACAAGTGGTTCGTCCATTCGTTCGTCGCGACCTACGCGGACACCAACTCCGTCGGCAACGTCTACTTCGGCATGTATGCCATGTGGGTCGGCAAGACGCGCGAGCTGTTCTTCAACAAGGTCATGCCGAAGTTCAACCTCAAGGACACGCCGTTCTACATCCTCACGCGGTCCTTCGAGCACAAGTTCGTCCGCGAGACCCGCGAGTTCGAGACCGTGAAGGTGAAAATCAAGATCGCCGGCTTCAACCGGAAGTTCGTCACGCTCGCCCACGAAATCTACGACTCGCACGAGCAACTTCTCGGCAAGGGCCAGCAAAGTCTGCTCTTCGTTTCCTCGACCGATTACCACATGCTCGACATCCCGCCCGATGTCCATGCGGCCTTCATTGTGCACGCCTGATCGATCGATGACGGCCCGGCGGAAATTCCCCCGCGATCGCGCCCTCCTCATCGGCCTCGCCGGCGTATCGCTGGCCCTCGCCGGCTGCGAAAAGCCGGTGCCGCCGCCCCCACCGACGCCGACGCCCGCCCCCTCGGTCACTCCGCGTCCCACCGCGACGCCGCGACCCTCCCCCACCGCGACGCCGGTTCCCGTGATCGACCGCAAGCGGCTGAGCGTCTCCGAGCTGTTCAACGACATCCAGGTCGTCAGCGAAATCGACGCCGTCCGCAGCCCGGAAACCGCTTCGCAGGACCGCACCCAGCCCGGCAGCTACGGCCTTCACCTCACCCTCAAGGTCGACGTCCCCGCCCCCAGCCACACGCTCGAGCAGATCACCCGCAACGACGCCACGCTGCCCGCGGCCCTGCCCGGCCTCGCGGCCCTGCTCTCCGACGCAAAAACCTCCGCCGCCTTCGAGCAGCTCTACGCCCTCAAGCTCGACTATCTCAAAGCCCGCCTCTCGCGGCTCGACACCCTGCTCGACCGCCACAACTTCTACGATTGCGAGACCATCCTCGAACTCCGCAATCCCGCCACCGGCCGCCGCGCGCTCTTCCTCCAGGGCGACATGGACGTGAATACCGATGGCTCCGACGGCGACCGCAATTTCCCCGTCGAGCCCGGCTCCGTTTTCTTCCAGCCCCAGACCAGCTACCGCTGGAAGCGCCAGACCGACCGGCCCAACCCCTTTCTCGCTCCCACCCAGGCAAGGCTCGCAATCAACCGCGCCGAACTCGCCAAAAATCCCGCCCCCGCCCGCCGCGCCGTCCTCCGCGACGCCATCGAGCGCGACACCGCCATCATCTACGAGCTGCAGCGCTACAGCTTCCTCATCGCGGGCAACGACCCCTACATTGTGCTCCCCGGCTTCATGGTCCGCAATGCCACCGGCCCCTTCGCCCCGGCCATCGGCGACTACGCTGCCGTCGTGCATGGCGGCATCGTCTACCCCGCCATTCTTGGCGATGTCGGCCCCTCCTTCAAATTCGGCGAGGCCGCCATCCGGCTCTGCCAGCAGATCAACCCCCGCTCCACCGCCAACTCGCGCCCGGTAAGCAGCCTCAAAGTCACCTACCTCGTCTTCCCTGGCACGAAGGAAGCCGCGGCCGGACCCCCGGATCTCGCCAAATGGCGCGCCCGCTGCGAGGAGCTCTTCAAGGATCTCGGACTCCAGCCGAGTCAGATCCACTCCTGGGAAAGCCTCATCCAGCCTTGGCCGACCCCGACGCCAACTCCCACACCCACGCCGTCTCCCTCGCCGAGCCCGACCGCCAGCCCGTCTCCAGACTCCTCACCCAGCGCGACCCCGTCGCCGAGCGCGTCGCCCTCGCCGACCATCCCGCCATCTCCATCCCCCTCTCCGGCAACGACCCCGTAACCGCATTTTGCTTTAGCCTTTCGCCTCCAGCGTCCAGCCTTTCGCCACATGTCCGACTATCTTCACTCCGCGGTGGAAGCCGCCCAGGCCGCTGGCGGCCTGCTCCGCGCCAACTTCGGTCGCAAGCTCACCGTCGACGAAAACCTCGCCCACGACATCAAGCTCGAGCTCGACAAGCGTTCTCAGACGCTCATCGAGTCGCTCCTGCTCGCCCGCTATCCCGACCACGCCATCTACGGCGAAGAAGGCATTCGCGGCGACCAGGACAGCGAATACCAGTGGATCATCGATCCCATCGACGGCACCGTGAACTTCTTCTACGGCGTCGCCCACTTCGCCGTCTCGATTGCCCTGCGCCACGCCGGCAAGATCATCGTCGGCGTCATCTACGATCCCATCCGCGACGAACTCTGGGCCGTCGAAGCCGGACAGCCCGCCACGCTCAACGGCCTGCCCATCGCCGTCAGCGACCGCACCGCACTCGGGGAAGCCATCGTCTCCGTCGGCGTTTCCAAGACGCTCGAGTCCGTGAACGCCAGCCTCCCGATCTTCACCCGCATGGTCCGCGAGGCCAAAAAGTGCCGCATGATGGGCTCCGCCTCGCTCGACGTCGCCTACGTCGCCTGCGGCCGTCTCGATGCCTACATCGAAGGCCAGATCAGCCTCTGGGACATCGCCGCCGGCCTGCTCCTCGTCGAGGCTGCGGGCGGCAAGGTCGACCTGAAGCCCCACGCCACGTTGCCGGAGAAATACGCGATCGTCGCCACCAGCGGCCGCATCGACTTCGGAGTTTGATAGGTCCTCCGCGACCTGTAGGACATATAAGACCTATGAATACTGTTGGCATCGGCTACGACGTCCATCGCTTCGCGGAATATCGCCCTCTCGTCCTCGGCGGCATCGAGATCCCTCACGATCGCGGACTCGATGGCCATTCCGACGCTGATGTCCTCTCCCACGCCATCGCCGACGCCATCCTCGGCGCGGCCGGCGAGCTCGACATCGGTCACTTTTTCCCGAACACCGACGAATCCATCCGCGGCATCAGCAGCCTGGAAATCCTTCGCCGCGTGCGCGAGACCCTCGCCGGCAAATCCGTCGAAATCATCAATATCGACGCCACCGTCATCGCCGAGGAGCCCAAGATCGCCCCGCATCTCGCCGGCATGAAGGCCGCGCTCTCCGAGGCCCTCCTCCTCGCGCCCGAGCGCATCGGCATCAAGGCCACCACCAACGAAGGCATGGGCTTCCTCGGTCGCGGCGAGGGCATCGCCGCCATGGCCGTGGCCAGCGTCAACCGTCCGTAAATGGCGCTGCAGTTCTTCAACACGCTCACCCGCCAGGTCGAGCCCTTCGCCCCGCGCGAGGAAGGGCGCGTCTCGCTCTACACCTGCGGCCCGACCGTCTACAACTACGCCCACATCGGGAATTTCCGCGCCTACGCCTTCGAGGATCTCCTCCAGCGCCACCTCGAGTTCCGCGGCTATGCCGTCACCCGCGTGATGAACCTCACCGACGTGGACGACAAGACGATCCGCGGCTGCCGCGCCGCCGCCGTCCCGCTCGCCGAGTTCACGCAGCCATTCAAGCAGGCCTTCTTCGCCGACCTCGAAACGCTGCGCATCAGGAAGGCCCACCACTTCCCCGAGGCCACCGCTGCGAATCACATCGCGCGCATGATCGCGATGATCGGCACGCTCATCGAGCGCGGCCACGCCTACCGCGCCGAGGACGGCAGCGTCTATTTCCGCATCGCCAGCTTCCCCGCCTACGGGCGGCTCGCGCACCTCAATCTCGACGAACTCCGCCCCGGCGCTCGCGTCGCCGCCGACGAATACGAGAAGGAGAACATCGGCGACTTCGCGCTCTGGAAGGCCTGGGACGAAGCCGACGGCGACGTCGCCTGGGACAGTCCATGGGGCCGCGGCCGGCCCGGCTGGCACATCGAATGCAGCGCCATGGCCACTGGCATCCTTGGCCCGCAGATCGACATCCATTGCGGCGGAGAGGACAACATCTTCCCGCACCACGAGGCCGAGATCGCGCAGACGGAATGCGTCACCGGCGAGCCTTTCGTCCGCCTCTGGATGCACTGCAAGCATCTCCTCGTGGACAATCAGAAGATGTCCAAGAGCGCCGGCAATTTCTACACGCTCCGCGACCTCCTCGAGAAAGGCCGCACCGGGCGCGAGGTCCGCTACGCCCTGCTCTCCGTCAAATACCGCGAGCCGCTCAACTTCACCTTCGAAGGCCTCGACGCCGCCCGCAGCGCCCTCGCGCGCCTCGACGAATGGAGCCGCCGCCTCGACGAGGCCGCCGGTCCCAGCGCCGAGCCGGTCGACCTCGACCTCGAGGCCTTCGGCACCGCCCTTGACGACGACCTGAACATCTCCGCCGCCCTCGGCGCCGTCTTCGAAATCATCCGCGAAACGAACAAGCGCCTTGACGCCGGCACGCTCACCCCCGGCCAGGCTCGCACGCTAGCAAACTGGCGCGACCAGGTGCAGACCGTCCTCGCCCTCGAGCCCAAGGTCGCCGCCATCCCGCCCGAGGTCGAGGCCCTGCTCGCCGAGCGCGCCGCCGCCCGCACCGCAAAGAATTTCGCCGAAAGCGACCGCCTCCGCGACGCCATCGCCGCCCTCGGCTGGACGGTGAAGGACACGAAAGAAGGCCAGAAGGTGTCAAAGAGCTAAAAAAACCACGGATCGCACAGATTCCACGGATATGAGGGATGAAGGGACGCTCGTTCACGGCGACTTGAGCCGAAAAATTATCGGCGCTGCAATGCGCGTATTGAACGAGTTGAAGCCCGGTCTCGACGAAAAACTCTACGAAAATGCCCTCCGGCTCGAACTCCAGGCCGAGGGCCTCCGAACCGACCAGCAGCGCCGGTTTCCGGTCCATTACCGAAATCAGCTCATCGGAACCCTCATCCCCGATCTGATCGTAGAGGATGCCGTCATCGTCGATCCCAAGGTCGTAACTGCTTTTCACGACGAACACCTCGCTCAGATGCTTGGTTATCTTTCGATCACCGGCCTCGATCTCGCCTTGCTGCTCAATTTCCGCACAACCCGCCTAGAGTGGAAACGAGTTCTCAATCCCAGGCTCATTTCCTGATGCCACCATCAGAGCCATCCGTGTTATCCGTGGTCTCTCATCATGTTCGCGCCCGATAAATTCCTCGATCTCTCGGAAACCGAACACGGCTTGCTGTTCGAAGACGTCGAGCACGTCTGGCAGGCCCTTCCGAAGATCGCCGCCTACCTGAAGTTCCGGCTGAAGCCCGCCATCCTCGGCAAGGTCGTCGGCAAACCCTTCATCAGCGACAAAGTCTACATCGGCAAGGGCACGATCATTGAACACGGAGCGATGATCAAAGGTCCGGCCTGGATCGGCGAAAATTGCGAGATCCGCAATGGCGCTTACATCCGCGAGAACGTCATCCTGGGCGATGGCGTCGTCGCCGGAAACTCCAGCGAGTTCAAGAACTGCCTCGTCTTCAACGACGCCGAGATCCCGCACTACAACTACGTCGGCGACTCCATCCTCGGGCACAAGGCCCACCTCGGCGCGGGGGTGATTCTCTCGAACGTCCGCCTCGACCGACAGTCGGTCTCCGTCGCCGCTCCCGACGGCCCCATCGATACCGGCCTGCGCAAATTCGGCGCCGTGGTCGGCGACCGCAGCGAAATCGGCTGCAACGCGGTGCTTAGCCCCGGCTCGATTATCGGCCGTAGCTGCATCATCTACCCCGGCACGCAATGGCGCGGCGTCCTGCCGGATCACAGCATCGCCAAACTCCGCCAGGATCTCAGCATAATCCCGCGGCAGAGCTGACTACCGCATCCAGATCCGCGACAGCCGCCGCAGGCGCCCCGCGATCACGTTGCCATCGCCCCGCGGCGTGCTCGCGGCCTCCACCAGCCACGTCACCGCCGCGAAGGCCGCGACGTCCGCCAGCAGCAACACGGCGAAATAAATGCTGTGCCGCCGCCAGGCGAATTCGCCCCAGCCCGTCGCCATTTCGTAGCCGCCGATCGCATCGAGCGTCACCCCCCACATCACCGGCGCCGCGCCCAGCCCGAGGCTGGTGATCACCGTGAACAGCGCAAAGAAATGGTTCCGGCCCATTTCCGGCATCGTCGCCATCGCGATGCGCGTGTTCGCCACGTTGAAATTCGCCGCCGCGAGGCCGGTGAAGAAATTGAGCGCCGTCACGATCGGCACCGTGCACGGCCACACGCCGCCCGCGATGAGCAGCCAGCCGATCAGCACGAGGGCGAAGATCGCCAGCGCCACGCGCAGCACGGGCTTGCTCCCCACGCCATCGATCACGCGCGCCGTGATCATCAGCGAGAGAATCGGCCCCACGAAAGCCACGCCCGAGAGCATCAGGATCATGTCCGCCTCGAAGTGTTGGAACTCCCGGAGGAACTCGACCGTGAAGACGCTCAGGCTCCCGATCACAAGCATGAACAGCAGGTTGAACCCCAGCAGCCGCAGGAACGGCGAATGCCGCAGCATGGCCAACCACGGCACCGGATGCGCGGAACGCGTCATCGCCTCGCCCGTCGGCGCGTCCGGGATGCGTTTGATGAACCACAGGCTCGCCGACCCGCCCACCGCACTGATGAGGAACACGACGGAAAATTCCCACGGATCGACGCGCCCGCGCATCACCCATGCGCACGCCACGAGCGAGAGCAGGCTGCCGGCGTAGGTAAAAAGCTGGTCGCGTGCGAGGAAGCGCCCTCGCACCGGCTCGGGAATGATCGCCGCGATCCACGGCATCCAGCCCGCCGAGGAAATCCCGCGCAGCAGGTTGAAAATGAAGAGCGCGGCGAGGAGCAGCGCGAGCCTCGAGGTATTGTCGAGGAAGCCGAGCAGCGGAATCACCGCCACCAGATAAATGAACACCGTTCGCAGTCCCCAGCCACTCAGCACGAACTGGCGATACGAATAGCGATCCAGAAATCGCGCCGCCGGCAGCTGCATCACCGTCATCAGCGGCGTAAACGCGGCAATGATGCCGATCACCGTCGACGAGGCGCCAAGCGATTTGCCGAACAGCACGATCGGCGCCCCCATCATCACCTGGAACGCGATGGCGTTGAACAGATTGAACCAATGCGAGTTGAACGCTCCGCGTGGATAGGACGGCGACACAAATACGTTTCAACCACACCGCCCGCGGAGGACACGGAGATAATCTCAAATTTTTCTGTCATCCTCTCCGTGCCCTCCGCGACCTCTGTGGTAAATTTTTCGCTCATGCCCACCGAGAGAACCGACTTTGCCGTGAAGCTGCGCGACGTCCCGCACAAGCCGGGCGTCTACGTGATGCGGGATCGCCTGAAGAAAGTGATCTACGTTGGGAAGGCCCGCGACCTCCGCAAGCGCGTGGGCAATTACTTCATGCCGTCGAAGAAGATGACGGCGGATCCCAAGACACGCGCCCTCATCGACAGCATCTGGGATTTCGAATGGCATGTCGTAAAAAGCGAGGCCGAGGCCGTGCTCTACGAAGGCCGGCTCATCAAGGAGTTCCGGCCGAAATACAACGTCAGCTTTCGCGACGACAAACGCTTCCTCCTCGTCCGCGTGAATCTCGACGAGCCCTATCCGCGCTTCGGCCTCACGCGGCTGAAAAAGGACGACGGCGCGCGTTACTTCGGCCCGTTCGCCCACAGCGGCGCCCTGCGCACCACGCTCAATGCCATTCGCAAGCGCTTCGGCCTGCGCACCTGTGCGCCGCGCGTGCCGGATGAGGGCGACTACCGCCATTGCAGCAACGACATCATCAAGAACTGCTCCGCGCCCTGCATCGGCCGGGCGACGCAGGAGGACTACCGGCGTCGCGTGGACGCGGCCTGCGAGTTTCTCGAGGGCCAGTCGACGCAGATGATCGAGCAGGTCGAAGCCGAGATGAAAGCCGCCGCCGAGAAACTCGATTTCGAAAAGGCCGCCCAGCTTCGCAACCTGCTCGACGACCTGCGCACCACCCGCCGGCCGATGACGCGCTACGTGCACAAGGCGCTGCCCAGTGCAATCGACCCGCAAAGCGACCTCCTCGCGCTCAAGGATGCCCTCGGCCTCGAGCGACCGCCGCGCATCATGGAATGCTTCGACATCTCGAACATCAGCGCCACGCACATCGTCGCCTCGATGGTGCGCTTCCGCGCCGGCGTTCCGGATCGCGCGAATTACCGCCGGTTTCGCATCGCCGGCGTGAGGGGCCAGAACGATTTCGCAAGCATGGCGGAAGTCGTCCGGCGCCGCTACGCACGCATTCTGCGGGAAGCCGCGACCGCCGCCGGGGAGGACGCCGAGTTCAACCAGGAAGGCCCTTACGACGCCGCGCTCCGAGCCACCGAGAATCCAAAATCCAAAATCCAAAATCCAAAATTTCCGGGCTTTCCCGATCTCATTATCGTCGACGGTGGCAAGGGCCAGCTGAGCAGTGCGTGCACGGAACTCCAGCGCCTCGGGCTCTCCGCGGTGCCAATCATTGGACTCGCCAAGGAATTTGAGGAGATTTACCGCCCCGGCCAGGCCATGCCGATCCGGCTGCCCGCGGAAAGCGGCGCCCTCAAGCTCCTCCAGCGCATCCGCGACGAGGCGCACCGCTTCGCGAATGGCTACCACAGCCTGCTGCTCAAGCGCCGCATCAGCGAAAGCCGCCTCGACGACATTCCCGGCGTGAGCGAGGCGCGCAAAAAGGCGCTCCTTGCCAGATTTGGCAGCGTCGCCCGGCTCAAACGCGCCACTCCCGAGGCCCTTGCCGAGCTCCCCGGCATCAGCCCGCGACTCGCCGGAGAAATTCTCGCCGCCCTCGCCGGCTGAGCACGCCGATCAGTAGCGAAGAATTCGCAGCACGAGCGGCTCGGAGACGTTTCCGAGCTTATCGGTCGCCGTGACGGAGATCCGATTGATCCCCATCACGAGCGGCACCTCGAAGCGCCAGAATTTGTCGCCCTTCGCCAGCTTGTGGAATGTGACTTTCTTGCCCTTCTTCCGAGTCTTTCCGCGGCTCTTCGCGTCGCGCTGGACGGTATATTCCACCTTCGCGATTCCCGTGTCGTCCTCGGCCGTGCCGCGGATGGTGATCGAATTCTCCTTCGTGACCCGATCCCGCGGCTTGCGGGGATACGAGACGCGCACCCATGGGATCACCGCACGGGTATCCGCGAGATAGATGCCCTCGCCGCTCGCAAAAGACGCGCGGAAGACAAATTGATGGAGGTCATTGAACGTCCCGGGACCGGCAAAATCCACGGACGTGGCTACCTGATTCCCGGAAGGCGTCGGCAGAGACACGCCGTTCGCCGCGATCAGGACCGGACCGCCCGAGCGACGCTGGATCCAGATTCCCTCTCGTGTCCCGCCATTCGGATAAAGGATCACCGCCTTGAAGATCACGTCGCCGGTTTCGTTGACCACCGCCGGCCCAAATACGTCGTGAAACGTCACCCCATTGGTAGTAGGCACGGCGTCGCCGCCCCGAACGATGGGCTGCAACGCCCCGGGAAAACCCGCAAAAACGGCCGTCGAGGAACTCTCGCTATTGTCGTAGATCGTCGCGCTGAAGGCGACGTGTCCGTCCGACGCGATCGAGGGATGGGGCGAGAGATCGTTCAAATAAGCGCCCGGCATCGCGGGAGCCGGTTCACCCTCCGTGGCCACGCGTTTCAGGGCACTCGGCGCTCCCGCGTAAAGATTCTGAACCGTGAAGGGCGTGGGCGACGGGCCGGGCGTCGTCAGCACCTTCAATGCGACATTGCCGGATTCGTTCGCGTCCACCGTCGTCCCTGCAAGAGAATCGTAGGCATCGGCGCCACCCTCGGAGCCCTGAAAAATCCGCCGCACCAGCACGTTTCCCGAGCGCCCGGGCAGCGTCTGTCCCTCGACCAGCGGAGTGGTCGCTCCCTGGCCATTCACCAAGCCAAGCACTTCGGCGAAGCTCTCTGCACCTGTTGCCTGTTCCCCCTTGATCGCCACGAGATTCCCCGCGCGAAACGCGGCCGGGCCAAAATCCACGAACGACGTCGGCAATGCCAGCGAGACATTTTCCCCGAAAATCCCCACGGAAAATCCGCGTCCGGTCGTCGTTCCATTGAACGCCACCCGCCCGTCGAAGGCCACCGACACCGCACTGAAGCTGTCGTAAGTCATGCCCGATTCCGGCGCAGCTTGTCCCGCCTGGGCGACCAGTCGGGGTTTTCCAAAGAAGCTGGCCACCACGCGAGGCGTCCCGAACTCGGCATCGATCCCGTCGATGAACGCCACCGTGCCATCCGCGCCGAGCTTCGGCAGCCCAAAATTCGAATACTGCCCACCACCGGGCGCCGGCTGCCCGGTAAACGCCACGACGTCATAGCTCGCCCCAGCCTGCCCAAAGGCCGGCAAAACCACCGCCATCAGGCCCGCAGCCCAAAAGCCAATCAAACGGGCCCCGATAAGCGAAACAATCAGTTGGCGACGCATACGAGCCGCCAAACTAGCCCAACAACAGAGAGCGACAACCCCTTTTTGCGAAGGATTGTAGGTAACCGGTTCATCTCAAAAACGTAAAACCCCGACGAGAATCATTCCCGCCGGGGTTTTGCAAAAGAATTTTCCTAAACCCGACGACGACGGGAGTTCAGAAAAAGCGCACCGATTCCCAAAGCAGCCAACGCAATCATTCCCGGCTCCGGAACCGCACTCACGTCAGCAAAGCTGGTAGAAACAACCAGACCGTCGATTGCCGTCGTGCCGATCCCACTCGCTTGTCGTAGCAGGATATTTCCCATTGTCGTTATGCCTCCAGGAACCGAGGTCTCGCCATCGACAGTGGTTGAAAAAACAGCCGCTACCGAATCGGTCACTGACGAACTGCCTTCACCAGTTGGATTAATCCACAACGTGGAGGTCATCGTCGTAAAATCGAATTTCACGACAATTCGAACTGTCGTGTTCAAATCAAACTCCGCACCGGAATAAACGACCGCGTTTCCACTGTCGTTGATGATTCCTAACTTGAATTTCGTAGAGGTGGAACCTTGGGCGATTTGCAAGCGACCGAAATAGTCATTCGCGGCCCCCGTTTCACCGTCCCAAAGTGTGGCGAAATAACTTCCGTTCGCGCTGGGGGCAGCAGTAACCGTGGCTGTGAGGCCATAATACAAAGATCCGCTACTAACCGGAGTAAACGCCCGTGCATCATCTTGCGAATTCGCAAAAGTCGTGATTGCCCTACCAGACGATACATTCAAAGGCGTGCTGCCGCTATTGAGAACCCATGCTCCTCCCGAAACCGTTAAAAGATCGCCATCCGCATAATCAAAATATTCCGAAAGCAATGGGGCCGCAGAAGCGCCACTCATGACGGAAAAACACAGCGCTCCCATGGAAAGGAGCGAAACGAATGGCTTACGAACAAGCGATTTGGAAGTGGGCAGCGGATTTTTCATTGGGAATGGAAACAAGGGCAGCACTTTTGCCATTTGAATAAACACGGTCCGTCGGCAGCCCGAGGAACATTCAAATTGCGACAATTATGCCATCGTCTGTTGCGAGCCACTCTCAGCAGCCACCGTGCCTGAAATGCCATAGCCCTTCACAAGGGCACGTTATTCCCAAATTTTTTCAGAAATTACGCCGATTTACTTCCGAACAAAGATTATCACACGGAGAGCCTCCTCGCTCCCTGCCTGAGCGGGCGTCAAATCAGCTCCGCAATCTGCACGGCGTTGAGCGCGGCGCCTTTGAGGAGCTGGTCGCCGCAGACCCAGAAGGTCAGGCCGTTTTCCATCGCGCAATCGAGGCGCAGGCGACCGACTTCGCAGTCGTCCTTGCCGGCGACTTCGAGCGGCACGGGATACTTGCGATCCGCTGGCACGTCGACGACCCGGATGCCGGGAAATGCGTCGATGGCCTTGCGCGCGGCGGCTACGCTGGCGGGACGCTCGAACTCGGCGCTCACCGCCACGGAATGCGCCCGGTAAACCGGCACGCGCACGCAGGTCACCGAGGCGCGGAACATCGGCAGGTGCATGATGCGCCGGCCTTCGTTCTGCATCTTCATCTCTTCCTTCGTGTAGCCGGAGTCGAGGAACGAGTCGACCTGCGGGATGACGTTGAAGGCGATCTGATGGGAGAAAACCTCGGGCTTCGTCGCGACGCCGGCGGCGATATCGTTCACCTGCTGGCGCAGTTCTTCCACGGCCTGGGCACCGGCGCCGGACACGGCCTGGTAGCTGGACGCGAAGACGCGCTTCACCCGGAACTTCTGATGCAGCGGGTAGAGCGCCATGAGCGTGATGGCGGTCGTGCAGTTCGGATTCGCGATAATCCCCTCGTGATGCTTCACGTCGGCGCCGTTGATCTCGGGCACGACGAGCGGAACATTGTCGTCCATGCGGAAGGCGGACGAATTGTCGACCACCACGGCCCCGGCCTTCACGGCGATCGGGGCATATTCCTTCGAGATGCCGCCGCCCGCGCTGAAGAGCGCGATGTCGACGCCGGCAAACGAATCGGGCCCGAGCGCTTGCACGGGGACGTCTTCGCCGCGGAATGGCAGGGTTTTGCCCGCGGAACGGGGCGAAGCGAGCAGGGTGAGCTTGCCGACGGGGAATTTGCGACGCGCGAGCACGTCGAGCATTTCCACTCCCACCGCGCCGGTTGCCCCGACGATCGCCACATGATACTGCCTGCTCATAAAATAAAGAGGGTTATGTCTATCGCAGATTCCGCTTCGGGCCAATCGGCATTTTCCATTCGGGTGAGCGTGCCGGAGCAACGGCTCGACCTGCTCGAGGACGAAACCATCGTGGCAACCTATCCCGTCTCAACCTCGAAATACGGGCTCGGCTCCGAGCCGGGAAGCTACCGGACGCCCACGGGCCAATTCGTCATCGGAGAGATGATCGGCGGCGATGCGCCGGCGT
This sequence comes from Chthoniobacterales bacterium, assembly GCA_036569045.1. NCBI lineage: Bacteria > Pseudomonadati > Verrucomicrobiota > Spartobacteria > Chthoniobacterales > Chthoniobacterales bacterium. Next base: position 62,057 of record DATCRI010000087.1, read on the forward strand.
GGACGGCGTTCAAAGGGCGACAGCCGGTCGGGATTTTTTCCGCCACGGATGACGACGAGGACGGCATCCTTTCCCGCATCCTCTGGCTCAGCGGACTCGAGCCGCAGAATGCGAACACGCGCGACCGCTACGTCTACATCCACGGGACGAACCAGGAGGCACTGATCGGCACGCCCGCGAGCCACGGATGCGTGCGGATGCGGAACGCCGACGTGATCGACCTCTACGGCCGGGTGCGCCCCGGGACGCCGGTGCACATTCTCGCCTGATTGGTGTCGCGGCGGGCCCGAATTTCATTGTCGCCCGGTGGGGATGGAGCGTTAATCAACGCCAGCTTCCAGCAAGGAAAGGAGGGGAAATATTTCATGAAATTCGTCAAGATCGCGGCCTTCACCGTCTTCGCGGCCGCTTCGCTCAGCCTCGGTGCCTGTGCTTCGAAGCCCGCTCCGGCTCCGATGCCGTCCACGATGGGCATGTCGAAGTAATTCGCCATTGCACATCATTCAGGCCGGGATGGTTTTGAGATCATTCCGGCCTTTTTTGCGCCCGGACGCGCATTTTTGGAAAATGTATTGTCTCGCTTTCGGCAATCGGTTTAACAGGGCCAGCAATTTGCGAAGAAAGGGGGGAAATATTTCATGAAATTCGTCAAGATCGCGGCGTTCGCCGTTTTCGCAGCCGCCTCGCTCAGCCTCGGCGCCTGTGCGTCGAAGCCGGCTCCGGCTCCGGCCAGCGTGGGCATGTCCAAGTAAGACATCCCGCCACCTGAATCAGGCCGGAGTGATTTCTCGTAAATCATTCCGGTCTTTTTTTGTCCGTCGGCGCGTTCCGCGGACGCACGCTCACGTAGCGACTGCCCGCGAGCGTGAAGCGCCACGGCAATTCCGCCGCCACCGAGATACCGATCCTGCCATCGGCCACCAGTTTCGGACGCCCGAGCCGCGGCTGAAACGCATGGTCCGGATCCGTGCACAGATCGCGACCATGCCACGCCCCATCGATCCCGAGCGCCTGCGTGAGTCGCCCCGGCCCGGCACACAACCGACGGCCATCATCGAGGCCCCGGCGCCCGGCCATCGCGGCGATCCCCTTCACCGGCTCCAGCGCGCGAAAGAGGACGAACCCCTGGCGACGGGGCCCTTTCACCAGCACGTTGAGCATCCAATGCATGCCGTAGTTCAAATACACGTAGGCCGTGCCCGGCCCGTGCCGCTCGACGAAGGCCCGCGAACTCGGCCGGAAAAACGTGTGGGACGCCGCGTCGCCCACGGTGTCGTAGGCTTCGGTTTCCACGATGATCCCCGAGCACTCGCCCCAAATCAGCTCCGCGCCGATCAACTGCCGGGCGCAGACCAGCGGCGCCCGCTCGAAAAAATCCCGAGTGATCACGCTCGCCTCGAGTTACAGCCCGCTCGGGTGGTCGAGGAACTCCCACGGCAGATCGAACTTTCGCTCGAGCGCCGCGCCGAGCGCCTTTACGCCGAAAGTCTCCGTCGCGTAATGCCCGGCGTAGATCAGATTCACGCCCAGTTCCTCCGCCGCAGTGAAGCTCCAATGCGGGCCCTCGCCAGTGAGGAAGGTGTCCACACCGGCCGCAGCCGCCTTTGCGATCTCGCCGCCGGCGCCGCCGGAGCAGATGCCCAGCCGCCGCACGCGGTCCGGTCCGCCCGGAGCGACATGCACCGGGGACTGCACGATAGCCTCGATTCGGTCGATGAGCTCTACCAACGGCTGGTTCACCGCGGCCTGCACGCCGATTTCAAGGAACGGCGTCGTGCGCCTGATCCCGAGGGCTTTCGCGAGCAGCGCGTTGTTGCCGAGTTTCGGATGGAGATCGAGTGGCAGGTGGGAGCTGTAAATGGCCAAGCCGGCCGTGATGGCCCGATGCAGCTTGCGGTAGAGCGCGCCGTCGATCCGCTGGGCGCCGCCCCAGAGAAAACCGTGGTGCACGATCAGCAGATCGGCGCCGGCCTCGACCGCCTGGTCGATCACCGCCTCGCAGGCGTCCACCGCGCAGGCCACGCGGGTGACCTCGCCCGCATTCGCGAGCTGCAGGCCGTTGTGCGCACCGGGGTAATCCTTGATCTCGTCCGTGCGGAGTTCCCGATCCAGAAAGGCGACGATTCCCGCGAGTTCCATGGCGCGAACATCCGTTAGTTCTGTAATTTCTGTCAAAGTCCTTTAACGTCCGCCCCCTATGCTCAAAGCCGGAATCGTGGGTCTGCCGAACGTTGGCAAATCGACCCTCTTCAACGCCCTGACCCGCACGCGCAAAGCCGCCGCGGCCAATTTTCCCTTCTGCACCATCGAGCCGAACGTCGGCATCGTGAGCGTGCCCGACGCCCGCCTCGACGAGCTCGCGAAGCTCAGCAAATCCGAGAAGACGCTGCCCGCAGCCATCGAGTTCGTCGACATCGCCGGCCTCGTGCGCGGCGCGAGCGAGGGCGAAGGCCTCGGCAACCAGTTCCTCTCGCACATCCGCGAGGTGGACGCGGTCGTGCAGGTCGTCCGCTGCTTCGAGGACGAGGACATTCATCACGTCTCCGGCTCTGTCGATCCCGTGCGCGACATCGAGGTCATCAACACCGAACTCATCCTCGCCGACATCGCCTCGCTCAAGAAACGCGCCGAACGCCAGACGAAGGGCGCCCGCGCCGGCGACAAGACCGCCAAGGCCGAGCTCGCCCTCATCGAAAAAATCCTGCCGCATCTCGACGGCGGAAAACCCGCGCTCACCGTCGAGCTGAGCGACGAGGAAAAGAAACTCCTCCGCGAGTTCTTCCTGCTCAGCGCGAAGCCCACGCTCTTCGCCTGCAACGTCCGCGAAGACGATCTCGCCGACCTCTCCGGCGACAAACCCGCCGCCCAGCACGTCGCCGCGGTGAAGAAATACGCGACCGAGCACCTCGGCTGCGAAGTCGTCGTCATCAGCGCCCAGATCGAGAGCGAGCTCGCCGAACTTCCGCCCGAGGAGGCGAAGGAATTTCTCGCCGGCCTCGGCGTGGACGACTCCGGCGTCGGCCTTCTCATTCGCGCGGCCTACCATCTGCTCGGCCTGCGCACGTATTTCACGACCGGGCCGAAGGAATCGCGCGCCTGGACGATCCACGAAGGCGACAAGGCGCCCGCCGCCGCCGGCGTGATCCACAGCGACTTCGAGCGCGGCTTCATCGCTGCGGAAACCGTCGCCTTCGAGGAGCTCAAGAAGTTCGGCAGCCAGGCCAGGGCCCGCGAGGCCGGCCGCCTGCGCATCGAAGGCAAGGAATACGTCGTGGCCGACGGCGACGTGATGGAATTCCGCTTCAACGTCTGAAAAATCCCCCGTGGCGTATCGGGGGTTCCGCGTCTAGAATTTCGGCCAGCCATGAAAGCCCTTCTCGCCGTCCTCGCGCTCGTCCTGATTTCCGGTGCGGCCTACGCCGACCAGCTCACCGCCGCCGTGCAGACGAAGCTCGGCAAGCTGGGCTACTACAATGGCCCGGTCGATGGTTCATGGGGCAGCCAGACCGCCGCGGCGGTGCGGCGGTTTCAGGTCGCGCAGGAACTGCGGGTGACCGGGGAATTGAACCCCGCCACGCTCAACGCGCTCGGCATCAAATCCGCGCCCGCTCCCACGCCCGAGGTCGTCGATCCCGGCAAGGCCCTGGCCGACATTTTCGTGGGCGGTCCCTATCTGAATTCCCCGCCGGAGTTCCAGGTCCGCACCGTCAAGAAGGCGCAGGAAAATCTGCGAGTGCTGCGCTTTTATCGCGGTCCGGTGAACGGCATGCCCAACGCCGCGCTCACGCAGGCGCTCGTCGATTACCAGGCCGCCAACCGCTTCAAGCGCACCGGCCGCCTCGACAAGACGACCCTTCAGGCGCTCGACCTGCTGTATCTCTCCTCCGACGATTAGAGAAAAAAGAGAACTGCACCGGGCGGGGATCGAACCCACAACCTCTGCCTTCGGAGGGCAGCGCTCTATCCAATTGAGCTACCGGTGCGCGGACGGAGACTATCCGCAAGCGCCGGGGGAATTGCAAGGACGCGCGCATCCCGTGTATGTCCCTGCGGGTGAAATCCCGCCTGCGCGAAATCCTCCAACCGGCCGTCATCGTCGGCGCCCTCGGCTACTTCGTCGATATCTACGACCTCACGCTCTTCCTCAGCGTGCGCAAGCCGAGCCTTACCGCTCTCGGCTTTTCCGGCCAGGAGCTCGTCGACCTAGGCATCCGGCTCGCGAATGTGCAGATGCTCGGCATGCTGATCGGCGGCATCTTCTTCGGCATCCTTGGTGATCGCCGGGGCCGCGTCTCGCTGCTCTTCGGCTCCATCATTCTCTACTCGCTCGCCAACATCCTGAACGGGTTCGTGACGAACCTCTGGCAATACGAAGTGCTGCGCTTCATTGCGGGCTTTGGCCTCGCGGGCGAGCTCGGCGGCAGCATCACGCTCGTCTCGGAAATTCTCTCGAAGGAGGCTCGCGCCTGGGGCACCACGATCGTCGCCACCGTGGGCGTGAGCGGGGCCGTCGTGGGCGGCTGGGTCGCGCAGCACATGGACTGGCGCATGGCCTACTTCCTCGGCGGCGGTCTCGGGTTGCTCCTGCTGCTTCTGCGCGTGACCGTGGCGGAATCCGGCATGTTCCGCGAATTGAAGCAGCAATCCGTCGGCGTGCGGCGGGGCGATTTCTTCTCACTGTTCACGAATGGCCCCCGCTTCCTGAAATACCTGCGCTGTATCCTGATCGGCCTGCCGAGCTGGTTCGTCGTGGGCGTGCTCGTCACGTTCTCGCCGGAATTCGCCAGGCAGCTCGGCGTCTCCGGCGACGTTGCGGCCGGCTACGCCGTCTCCAGCGTTTATCTCGGTCTCACGTTCGGTGATTTCTTCAGCGGCGCTCTCAGCCAGTTCTTCCGCTCCCGAAAGAAGATCGTCGCCGCGTTTCTCGCGCTCACCCTCGCCGCGGTGATCGCATATCTGTTCTCGCACGGGGTGAGCGCCGCGATGTTCTACCTCATCATTTTCGTGATCGGCGTCGGCATCGGCTACTGGGCGCTGTTCGTGACGATCGCCGCGGAGCAATTCGGCACGAACATCCGCTCGACGGTGGCCACCACGGTGCCGAATTTCGTGCGCGGCTCGCTTCTGCCGATCACCTGGAGTTTCGCCGCGCTGAAGGGGCCGCTGGGAATGATCCCCGCCGCTCTCGTGGTCGGCGTGGTCTGTATCGGCATCGCCGCGTGGGCCCTTGCCGGCCTCGAAGAAACGCACGGCAAGGATCTCGACTACATCGAACCGGTCTAGCCCGCGCTTCGGCGCTTGATTTCGCACCCGTGCGCCGCTGGAGTAGCGCGCATGAAGCGCATCCCCGCAGGCATTCTTCTCGCCACGCTTTTCTTCACCGTCCCCCTGGTCCCCCGGACGCTCGCGGAGGAAAGCGCCAGTCAACTTGCCGACCAGGACCTTGGTCCCGACTCCGGCAATCAGGACCAAAGCGCCGAAGCGCTCGCGCAAGAGAATGGCGTCGCGGATGGCGCCAGCCAGGATACCGACCAGAGCGCCCAGTCCCTCGCGAACCAGAACGGCCTCGCCGATCCGAGCCAGGATCCCGAGGAAAGCGCCTCCTCCCTTGCCAAACAGCAGGGCCTGAACGCCGCCTCCCCGGACGAAAGCGCCAGCAAGCTGGCCGAGCAGGCCGGCCTCGAAAAGAAATCGAAGAAGGTCGGCAGCCCCGCGCAGTCGGTCTTCAGCGGTGAAGGCATCGACGGCTCCGTCTACGCGATCGTGGCCATGGCGGACGGCAGCGCCATCGTCGGCGGCCGCTTCACCACGGTGAACGGCCAGCCCCGCGCCAACCTCGCCCGCATCAAGGCCGACGGCACGCTCGATCCCAGCTTCCTCGCCGCATCCACCGACGGCGTAAATGGCGCCGTCTACGCCCTCGCGGTCGACGGCAGCGGCAATCTCCTCGTGGGCGGCTATTTCACGAGCGCGCAGGGCCTGCCGCTCCAGAATTTCGTCCGATACCTCGCGAACGGCACCATCGATCCGAAGTTCGCCGAAGGTCAGAGCCCGAACGGCTCGGTCTACGCCATCGCCGTCCAGCCCGATGGCAAGATCCTCATCGGCGGCAAATTCTCGCAGGTCGGCTCGACCCCGCGCCAGAACCTCGCCCGGTTCAATGCCGACAGCACGCTCGACGCTCCCGTGACCGCCGCCAATTCCGGCGCCGGCACGATTCGCAGCCTCGCGGTGCTGGCCAATGGCGCGATCCTCGCCGGCGGCACGTTCGAGATTCCCGGCCAGCCCGCGCGGAACATTCTCACCGCGCCGTAAGGTCTCCCGCGGTTTCTCTACGAACTCGCGCTGCCGTAGCGGCGCACGGCGGCCTGCCAGATCAGTCGCGTGACGAGCAACAGGCCGAGCGTGACCGCCGCCAGCTGCCCGATCGCCGGCCCCGGCGTCTCGCCGAAACGCGCCAGCACCCGTGCCGGCACGTTCGTTACGAGCACGATCGGCAGCACCCAGGTGAACACGAACTTGAACATCCCCCGGTAGATCACGTCGGGATAGCGGCCGAGATTGAAAAGGTTGTAGTAACCGTGGATGAGGCCGTCCGCGCGCACGACCCAAAAACTCACCGAGGCCAGCCCGAGCATCACGGCGTAGTGCACCGCCACGCCGCACATCACGCAGGCGAGATACAGCGCGACCTGCGCGGCGGAAATGCTCACGCCGAGTTTCCACACCGCCGTCAGCACAAAGGCGATGCCGACCAGCGTATTCACGAGGCTATCGAGGCCGAATTGCTTCACCGACACGGCAAACTGCGCGTCGACCGGCAGCATCAGCAGAAAATCCATTTTCCCCGTGCGAACGAGTTCCGGGATGTTCGACAGGTTCATGTAGAAGAACGCCTGGAAAATCTGCGCCACGACCTGGTGCGTGCCGATCAGCAGGACCATCTCCCATTTCGTCCAGCCGCCGATGTTCTCGGTGTAACCAAAGATGACCTCGATAAAAATGATCTGCCCGAAGAACCACAGCAACTCGACGGCGAGCCACAGCAGGAAGTTCGCCTTGAAGTTCATTTCGCGGATCACCGAGTTCCGCAGCATGATGGCGTAAATCTCCGCGTAGCGGCGCAGCGTGGTCATGCCCCGGGGAAATCGAGGACGAACCGGGCGATCCGATCCGACGCATCGGCGCGGCTGACCTGCGCGAGATTCGCCTTCCAGCCTCGCCAGATGCGGGCGTTATCCGCAAACGCGCCCTCGACAACCGCGGCCAGCCGCTCGGGCTTGCCGAAAGCCGGCTCGCCCACGCCCCGGCGCAGGAGCATCGCAATATTGCCCTCCTCCTGACCGGGCACGAGATGGCTGACGAGGAACGGACATTGCGCCGCGATGGCCTCCTGCACGATCGCGCCGCCGGCCTTGCCGATGAAGGCGTGATGCTCGCAGAGCAGGCGCGGCATGGCGTCGGTCCAGCCGATCAGGCGGCATTTCCTGTCGTTGCCGAGCCCGGCGGATTTCAGGGCCTCGAACAGGCGCACGTGCTTCCCCGTGACGACGGTGAGCTCCACATTGGGAAGTTTGCCGAGCGTCTGGATCTGGCGCAGCGTGAGATTGAGCTGCGTGGAGGGCATGAAAAGCAGCTTCCACGGCGGTCCATCGGTCGCCGCGACGGGCGCACCGGTCGCGAAGAAACGCGAAACCGGAAATCCGAGCGCATGCACGATTTTCTCGGGGATTCCGCGACCGCGCAACAGATCGGCGGTCTCCTCGTCCGCGACGACAAACGCGTCGGAGAGGCAACGATGCCAGGCGGAGTTCACGCCCACGGAGTCCGTGATCACCGTCACGATGGGCATGTGCACGCCGAGCCGGCGCTTCTGGATGTCGCGGAAAAGATAACCGTAGAGCGGATACGTCGAGACGATGATGTCGGGCCGGAAATCGGCGATCGCCTGGTCCAGCTCGTCGCGCAGGGCGCGGGCCGCCCACATCGTTTTTTCCATCCAACCGGGCCGATCGAGGCCGAGAAAAATCAGCCTCCAGATCCACGGTGCGCGATTGATCGCGAAGGAATAGCCCACCTTAACGGTGGAGTTCATCAGCGGCACGGCGTCTTCGTAGAGATCGCCCACGCGCACCTCGGCCTCGCCGGTGGCCTCGAGGGCCTCGCGAATCGAGCGAGCGGCGGTGTTGTGCCCTTCGCCGAAGCTCGCGGTCAGGACGAGCACGCGCTTCATGGCCGTGCGCTAAAGCGCCGCCAGCGCCTTTCTCCCCCGTGCCTTGGTTTCGTCGTCATCTTTCTCGCGGGAAGGAAGGCTAAGGCCTTTTTCGAGTTCCGCGCGAGCTTCTTCCTTCCGGCCCAGCGCCGCGTAGGTGCGGCCTAGTTCGATATGATGAATCACCCGTTGGGGCCGGAGAGAAATGGCGCGCCGGAAACACTCCGCCGCCCGTTCGTTCGAGGCCTCGGGAAATTTCCCGTAGATGGCCTGCGCGAGAAATCGCAGCGCGGCGTTGAAGTTCGCGAGTTCGTAATTCCAGCGCCCAAGCACATGCCACGCGTAATCCTGCGACGGATCGAGCTGGATGGCCTTCTCGGCCTCCTCCTTGATGAGGCGCGAATAGGCGACCTTCGTGCGCGGGGACTCCATCATCGCGACCTTGCCGTAGACAATTGCCAGCGAGAGGTGCCCCTCGGCGTTGCCCGGATCCGCCGCTTCGGCGCGCTTCGCATAGTCGAGCGCCTTCGCCCCCAGTTCGCGATTCCTGGGTGACGTGGATTCGCTGACCATCTGCTGCGAATACTGCTTCGCAATGCACCGGAGGATGAGGGCGTCGTTCGGCTTCGCTGCCTCGGCCTCGAGGAAAATCACGAGCGCCTCGGCATTCCTATTCTTCGCGTCAAGGGCGTCCCCCTGCCGGATCAGGTCCGCGACGTTCTCCGCCCGAAGCAGGGCCGGCAAAAGCAGGAGCAGCCAGACGAAGCGCCTCATTTGCGGAAGCGGTAATGCGAAACGATCCATTCCTGCCCGTTGCGGTAGCCCCACAGCTCCGCGCAGGAGAGATAAAACACCCGCCAATACGCGCGCCACTTTGCCGCCTGCTCCGGGCCGTAAGTCTGTTCGAGCAGCGGGCGAATCCGGGCGTCGTTGGCATCCATGTTTGCCAGCCAGGCCTCGGCGGTGCGCTGGTAATGCGTGCCGCTTACGCGCCAATGCTCCTCGATGCGAAGATCGTCCTGAAAATAGAGCAACAGGTCATCCGACGGCATCGTGCCGCCCTCGAAGAAGTAACGCGTGATCCAGTCCGACGGATCCTTGCCCACGAAATGGTAGGCATACTCGCGATGGGTGAAGATGTGGACGAACAGCCTGCCTCCCGGCCGCAGCCACAACGCGATCTTCGCAAGCAACGCCTGGTAATTCTTCATGTGCTCGAACATCTCGACGCTCACCGCGCGATCGAACTGCTCCGCATCGAGGGCGAGATCGTTCATGTCGCACGTGATCACGGTGACGTTCGCAAAGCCTCTTGCGCGGCATGCCGCCTCGATGTGGGCACGCTGCGTCGCGGAGTTCGACACGGCGGTGATGCGCGCCGTCGGATATTTCTCCGCCATCCAGAGCGTGAGACTGCCCCAGCCGCAGCCGAGCTCGAGGATGTCGAGGTCGTCGCTCAGCTCCGCGCGCTCGCACGTGAGCGCCAGCATCGCCTCCTCGGATTCCGCGAACGTCGTGTCCTCGCGCGGCCAGTATCCGGAGCTGTATTTCAGCCGCGGCCCGAGACAGAGCTGGAAAAACTCCGTCGGCACCTCGTAATGCTGCTCGTTCGCCGCGGCGGTCTTGATGGCGATCGGGCTGGCCTTCAAATCATGCACGAAGTCCTGCAACGCGCGCCGCTGACTCTCGACGTCGCCGCGATTTTCCTCCCGAAGTTTTCGCCCGAGCAGGTTGCGGATGCCAAGGCGGATCGCGGCGTCGGGCAGGAGGTCCCTCGCCAGGAGTGTGTCGAGATTGATCATGATTTTTTGGGGAACCACGGCACGAACACGCTCGTGGTGCGCTGGTATTCGCGATACTCGTCCCCGCGCGACTTCACCGCCTGCGCCTCGGTGGCCGGGATTCCCGTGACCTTGAAGAGGAAGAACAGCATCAGCGCCGGGCAGAAGAAGGTCATCCACCCGTCGGGCGAGCCGAGCGCGAAGACGAAATACGCGACCCAGATCAACCATTCGAAGAAGTAATTCGGATGGCGTGAGGCGCGCCAGAGACCGATGCGGCACGTCCGGCCCTTGTTTTCCGGCACGGAGCGGAACTCATGGAGCTGCCAGTCGGCCAGCGCCTCGCCGAGCATCGCGACCAGCCACAGCGCCACGCCCGCCCATTCCCAGGTGGAGATTCCCGCGTTCGGATTCGAAGCCGCCATGGCAAAAGGCGCGCTGAGCACCGCGAGCAGGACGGCCTGCAGCTGAAAGAAGCCAAAGAACATCAGCCACGTGTTCCGCGGGTATTGCTCACGCAGCGTGGCGTAGCGGCCGTCCTCCTCCGGATGATGCCGCGAAACCCGAATCCAGAGATAGATTCCCAGGCGCGCGCCCCACAGTCCCGCCATGCCGCAGATCAGCAAACGGCGCGTGGGATCGCCCTCACCGATGAGAAAATAGATGCCGGCCAGCACCGCAAAGCCCAGCGCCCACGCGACATCGACGATGCCGGCATTGTTGAACCATCGGGCGAGGAACCAGACCGCGACCATCATCGTCATGGCCACGGCCGCGCCCGTCGTGAGAAGGAACCAGAATGCGTCTGTCATGCGTTTTGCGTCTTCGAGAAACGGTTAATTACGAAAAGAGATCATACACGTCGGAACGGATGCCGGAATTGTCCGGGCGAGAGTAAACCGCCTGCACGACCGAGATGTGTCGCGTCGCGAACGCCGCCTCGCAATAGCGCAGGTAGTAGCGCCACTTGCGCAGGAACCACTCGTCGAAGCCAAGCGCGCGAACCTCCTCGCGCCGGGCCTCGAAACGCTCCGCCCAGAGCGCGAGCGTCTTCGCGTAATGCGGGCCGAGATCCTCCCAGTCGAAGAGGTTGAGCGTGCCGGTGCGATTGAGGGCCTGCGTCACGCGGGCCTGCGAGACGAGCAGCGAACCGGGAAAGATGTGCTTCTGGATGAAATCGACGCCGTCGCGAAGGATGCGAAACTGGCGATCCGGACAGGTGATCATTTGCAGCGCGAAGAGCCCGTGCAGCTCGAGCAGGCGCTGGCAGCAGTCGAAATATTCGTCGAGGTAGCGATCGCCGACGGCCTCGATCATTTCCACGGACACGATCTTGTCGAAGCGCCCGGAGAGCCGGCGATAATCCTCCAGCCGCACGTCGATCCGGTCGGCAAGACCCGCCGCGGCGATGCGCGTCTGCGCCTCGGCGAGCTGGGCCTCGGAAATGGTGATCGTCGTCACGCGGCAGCCGTATTTCCGAGCGGCGTGAATGGAGAACGCGCCCCAACCCGTGCCGATCTCCAGCAGGCGGTCGCCGGCCCGGAGCTGAAGCTTGCGGCACAGGCGATCGATTTTTTCGATCTGGGCTTCTTCGAGCGAAAGCGCCGGCGGATCGAAGACGGCCGACGAATACGTCATCGACGGGTCGAGCCAGAGCTTGAAGAAGTCGTTGCTGAGGTCGTAGTGCTCACGAATGTTCTCGCGCGCCTTCGCCTCGCTATTCGGCCGCAGCAGGTGGCGGACGCGGTTCGCGGCGTTCAGAAGATTCAAGAACGCGGCCTTCGCACCGCCCTCGGTCTGCATCGCGCCGGAGTCCTCGGCATTGCGAATGAAAAAGGCGATCACGCGGGTGAGGTCGGGCGTTTCCCACTGGCCGTCGAGGTAGGCCTCGGCAAAGCCGATCGGCCCGAAGAGCACGCAGCGCTGGAAGAACGCCTCGTCGTGAATCTCGATGCGGGCCGGCTGGCGCTTGTCGAGGCCGCCAAACCACTGCGCGCAGCCATCAGGTAGCACCAGCTCGAGCGATCCGCCTTGCAGCGGTCGCAGCGAATTCAGCACGAGATTGCGGAAGACGGTCTTCACTCGCCAATGATCTTCACGAGCACGCGCTTGCGGCGAAGGCCGTCGAATTCCCCATAGAAAATCTGTTCCCACGGCCCGAAGTCCAGCCGGCCGGCGGTGATGGCGACGACCACCTCGCGGCCCATGATCGTGCGCTTGAGATGCGCATCCGCGTTGTCTTCGCCGGTGCGATTGTGAAGGTATTGGGCGTGCGGCTTTTCCGGCGCCAGCGCCTCGAGCCATTTCTCGAGGTCGGCATGCAGGCCGCGCTCGTCGTCATTGATGAACACGCTAGCGCTGATGTGCATGGCGTTCACGAGGCAGAGACCTTCGCGAACGCCGCTCTCGGCAAGGCAGCGCTCGACCTCGCCGGTGATGTTGAAAAACTCACGCCGTTGCCGGACGTCGAACCAGAGTTCTTTGCGGTAGGATTTCATCGCAGGGATCGGTGGGGATTGAATACGTCACGTTGCTGCTCGCGGTTCACTTCTTTTCGATGAAACGGCACGCGCTTCAGCCACAGGCGCAGCGCCTCCCAGTGGATCGCGCCGATCACCTTGAGCGTGATGAGCGGATACTTGACCGTGAAACGCGCCAGATTTGCCGCGGTGAGCGGCACGCGGGTGCCGGTGAGCGTGCTGATGAGCTCGCGTTCTTCGCCGCGGTAGTCGTCGATGAAGATGCGCAGATGCTCGCCCGGGGCGTCGAAACGGAAGTCGAAGGCGAGATCGAGATCGGAAAACGGCGAGACGTAGAAATGCTTCGTCGCGCGACGATGGAACCCTACTTCCTTGCGCGGGACGAGGAACGGCTTGCGCTCGTGGAAGGTGTTCTCGACCTCGACGACGGACGTGTAGGGTTCGCCCGCGGCGTCGTAGAAAAAGAAGACCGAGATGGGATTGAAGGTGTAGCCGAAGACGCGCGGCAGCGTGAGCACCCGCACGGCGGCGGGCTCGCGCGTCTCGCCCTCCCGGCGCAGGAACTCCACGACGTTCTCCCGGATGCTCGAGCGGCCGAGTGAAAAGTGATCGGCATCGTGCAGGCTGTAGAGGCCGGGCTCGTTGACGGCGAAGAGCGGAATCTCCCGCTCGATCCGCTCCAGCTCGTCGAGATCGAGCCACATGAGGAAAATGCGATAGACGAACTCGTGCCGCTTCGGCGAGAGACGGCGGTGCATTACCGAGCATTCGTAGATCGCGGAGTTCATGCGGCGGCGAGATGTTCGCGCACGGCAGCGCAGGCCTCGAGCGCGGACCAGTAGGCATCCTCGTGAAAGCCGTAGTGGAAATAGCTGCCGCAAAAATAGACGCGCTGTGTCGGCGAACGGCGGTTGAGGCTGGGCAGCTCCGCCTGCGCGCGCAAAGCCTCGAGCGTGAAGATCGGGTGCTCGTATTCGGTCTCGTAGATGATCTTCGCGGGATCGACGAGGTCGCGCGAATTTAGCGAGACGAAGTAGTCGCGGCGCGGGGACACGTTCTGCAACGCGTTCATCCAGTAGTGCAGCGACGGGCGCTCCTGCGCGTCGATCCGGTAGTTCCACGAGGCCCAGGCGATGCGGCGGCGCGGCATCAGCGAGGCATCCGTGTGCAGCGTCGCGAGGTTAGGCTGGTAGGCGAAAGCGCCGAGGAGCCTTTGCTGTTCGGCATCCGGGCGGGCGAGCATCCGGAGCGCCTGATCGCCGTGCGCGGCGATGATCACGCGGTCAAAATCCGCCGCGGCGTCGTCCGCAGTGCGAATCGTGGCTCCGGCTGGCGACTCCTCGACCGAAACCACCGGCGAGCCCAGCCGGACATCGGTGAACTTTTCGAGAATGCGCCGCACGTAGCTGCGCGCGCCGCGGCTGACCGTGAACCACGGATGGTGCGTCTTCACGCCGAGGAAGCCGTGGTTGTGGAAGAAGCGGAGGAGCATCGCGGCCGGAAAATCGAGCACGCCTTCGGGCTGCGAAGACCAGATCGCGGCGCTCATCGGCACGAGATAGTGTTCCAGCAGGTCGCGGCCAAAGCCGTGCTGTTCCGCAAACTGGCGCACGCTGAGGTCGCGCACGGCCGGATCGTCGAGCGAAGCATTCGCGACCTGAAAGAAACGCGTGATCTCGCCGAGCAGCCGATGAAAGCGAGGACGGAGAAGATTGCGCTTCTGGGCGAAGACCTTGCGCAGCCCCATGCCGTTGTATTCGAGATCGTCCGGCAGATGCTGAACGCTGAACGACATCTCGCTGGGCTGCGTGGCGACGCCCAGTTCCTCGAAGAGTCGGCAGAGATTCGGGTAGGTGACGCGGTTGAAGACGATGAAGCCGGTGTCGATCGGCACCTCGCGACCGTCCTCGTCGGCGACGACCGTGTTCGTGTGGCCGCCGGGGCGAGCCGCCTGTTCGAAGAGCGTGAGGCGGGCCTGCTCGCGGAGGTTCCACGCGCAGCCGAGACCGGCGATGCCAGTCCCGATGATCGCAATCCGTTCCACGGTGTTACGACCGGAGGTGGTTGGCTTCGACGTAGGCGTCCTTCGGCACCGGGCGCAGGTCCCAGACGAGGCCGAGCGAGGCAAGTCCCCGCAGCAGGTAGTAGCTGATGTCGATCTCCCACCAGTAGAAGCCCTGCCGCGCGGTGGCCTGGTGGCGGTGATGATTGTTGTGCCAGCCTTCGCCAAGCGTAATGAGGGCCAGGATGAGGCTATTCCGGCTCTCGTCGCCGGTTTCGTAGCGCTGCGTTCCGAAGACGTGGGCAAACGAATTCACCATGCAGGTGCCGTGGAAGAGCAGCACGGTGCTGATGAAGAAGCCCCAGACGACGAGCTGCCAGGCGTTCGTTCCGAGTTCCGGCGCGAAGGCGCCGAGGACCGATCCCGCAGCAAAGAGAGCGGCGAAGAGGAGGAGCGGGCCGATCAGGTCAAAGCGGTTGAGAAAGACGAGCTCGGGATAGCGGGCGAGATCCTGCACGCGGCGGTAGTCGGTGGGAAAATTCCGACTGCTGGTGAGCCAGCCGATGTGCGACCAGGCAAAGCCCTTCCAGCCCGGAGAATGCACGTCGTGCTCGTCGTCGGAATGCTGGTGATGGTGCCGATGAACGGCCGCCCACCACAGCGGGCCGCGCTGGATGGCCGTGAGGCCGAGCAACGCGAAGAGAAATTGCGCGGGCCGCGAGGTCTTGAACGCCCGGTGGCAGAAATAGCGATGGTAGAGACCGGTGACGGCGAACATGCGCACGAAATACAGCGCGGCCGCCACGCCCACGGCCGTCCAGCTCCAGCCGGTCCAGATCACGCCGAGACAACCGACGTGGAGAATGATGAAGGGAACGGCGCGGCGCCACTCGAAGCGCTCCGGCCGCTCGCGGACCTTCTCGGCGCCTTCAGGGAAATAGTCGGAATCGAAAAAACGGACGACGCGCCGCAGAATGCCCGTTCGCGCCGGCGCGGAAAATGGCCGGCGATCAGTCGGGGCGGACCCCGAGTTCCTCGAGGATGCGGTGAAGGTCGTCGTTTCCATAATACTCGATCGTGATGCTGCCCTGCTTATCGGCATGATGGATTACGACGCGCGTCGCGAGACGGTGCTGTAATAAATTCTGTAAATGCAGAACGGCGGGCGCGGTGGCCTCGGCCGTTTTTGCCCGCTTCTTCCCGGACGTGCCCTGCGTTTTCGAAAGATGCGTCGCCGCAAGCTTCTCCGCGGTGCGCACCGAGGCGGACTGCCGGATGATGACGTCGGCAAGGAGACGCTGCTCCTCCTTCGATTTCAGGGAAAGAAGGACCTTCGCGTGGCCGACCGAGATCCGGCTCTGGCGAACCATCGTCTGCACGTCGGGATCGAGATCGAGCAGACGCATGGAGTTCGCCACGGAGGCGCGGCTCTTACCGACGCGGCGCGAGATTTCCTCCTGGGTGAGGCCGAATTCGTGGGCCAGCCGCGAGTAGGCGGCGGCTTCTTCGATCGGGTTGAGGTCTTCGCGCTGAAGGTTCTCGATGAGGGCGAGCTCGAGGACTTCCTGATCGCTCGCCTTGCGAATGATGACCGGCGCCTCGACGAGACCAACAAGCTGCGAGGCCCGCCAGCGACGCTCGCCGGCGATCAGTTCATAGCGCTCGCCGGACTTGCGAACGATGAGAGGCTGGATGATGCCGCGCTCGCGAATGGATTCCACGAGCTCGTTGAGCTGGTCGGCGCGGAACTCCGTGCGCGGCTGGTGCGGGCTCGGAAAAATATCCGCGAGAGGGATGGACTGGATGCGCTCGCCATCGGCCTCGGCCGGCACAGGCGCCGCAACTCTCGTATTGATGAGAGCTCCTAATCCTTTTCCGAGCGCCGGTTTTGCCATGGGGTGTCCGATCCTAGGGACCCCGTTCGTGCAAATCAACTTGAACATGCCCCCGAAAAATCCGGATCGTCCGCGCGTGCCCGACGAACCGCCCAAACTCTTCGAAAGACTCGCGATCTGGCACGTCGCTCCGGCGGCCCGCGGGGCCGGGCAAATGGCGCTGGACGAAGTGATGCTGCGGCTCGCGGAGGAGCCCACCATGCGGCTCTACCGCTGGCAACAGCCCGAGGTGACCATCGGCTACCCTCAACATTGGGAGGATGCACAGGCCTTCGCGGGTGATCGCCCCATCACTCGTCGATGCACGGGAGGCGGATTCGTCGAACACGGCGCCGACCTCACGATTGCGCTCGCGGTGCCGGCCACGCATCCCTTCGCCCGCCTCGCGCCGGCAGAAGCGTATCGCCGCATCCACGAAGCCATCCGCGCGGGACTCGACGACGCGGAAGTTCGGCTCGCCACCGAGGCGGAGTGCACGTGCGGACCGGCGTGCTTTGCGAGCCCCGCGCTCCACGATGTGATGCGCGGCGGACATAAGATTCTGGGCGGCGCCCAGCGACGCTCGCGGGAGGGGTTTCTCTACCAGGGCAGCCTTCGGGACGCAGATTTCGCGAATGCGGCAGCGGCTTTTTCCGACGCGGTGGAACTCTGGCGACCTCCCGCCGGCTGGGAAACCATTTTCGAGGGACTGGTGAGCACTCGCTACGGCGCGGAAGCCTGGAATCGGCGGCGCTAGGCGGCTAGGGCACCGGCTCGGTGGTGGCTTCGCCGCGGCCGAGCGCGTCGAAAGAAATGTCGAGCACGGGATATGTCTTCCAATTCTTCAAATCGAAGTGCCACCACTCGAAGGGATAGGGCTCGAATCCGTGGTGCGTCATCACGTCCTCGAGCTTCCGCATGTTGGCGCGCTGGAGGGGAGTCATCGCCGGAGAATTGCGGTGCGCGGCCTCGGTGAAGTCGTCGAACGAGCTGGGCATATCGAGCGCGTTGCCCATTTTGTCGACCAGCGTGACGTCGACGGCGGTGCCGCGCGTGTGCCGGCCGCGGTTTACGGCGGGATTCGAGACGTATCGCTCGTCGTGGACAAGATCCCACATTTTCTGCTGCACGGAGAGCGGCCGGTAGCCGTCGTAGATCTCGAGGCCGAGGCCCTCTTTCGCGAGATCGGCCTGCACCGCGGCAAGGGCGGCGGCGGTGTCGCGATGGACGAAGAACTTCGCCGCCGGGTAGAGCACTTCGCCGGTAAAATTATAGCGGGTGGCGTAGCGAATCTCAGGCAGCAACGGCGGCTGGATCGTCGCCCCGTCGACGAGATGATGCTCGATCGGCGCCGCCTGCAGCGAAGCCGCCAGGACGAACAGCAACGCCAGCCCGCGACGGATCATCGCCGCTCGGGATAGCGCGCCAGCAGCTCGGAGAGAATTTTCTTCGCGGTGCTCGATTTTTGCGTCCGCAAGAGCGCGGCGCTTTCGGAGGGGCTGCCCCAGCGCAGAATTTCGATCGTGACCTGGCGGGTGGCGGAGTTCGGCGCGGCGGGCTTGTAGAGCAAAAGGAGGTTCTGCCCGACGATGTCGTCGGTGTAGTCGTCCACGGTGTAGATGTCGCCCGTCGCGAGCACGCGGAACTGCGTGCCGGCCGGCCAGCGGGCCCAATCCGCCGCCGCACTGGAGACGGCGCCGACCAGATAGCGACTGCCGCACGCGGTGAGGCCATTGCCGCCGGCACCCATATACGAGGTGACGTTGACCTTCTGGTAGGTGGCGCGAGGGAGCGGGTCTTCGTAAGCCGGGCCACCGGCGCAACCGGCAAGACCAAGCAGGACGGGAAAGAGAAGGGGCAGGAAGCGCACGAGACGTTTTCGTAGAAAATTCCCCGGCGTAACGCGAGGGATTTCAATCCGGCTCGACGGCCGTCGGCACGAGAATGGCGTCGCTCATGCCATGGAGGAGCTTCTTGTCCTGCGGGCAGATCGTGGCCAGTGCGCCGGCCGTTTTCACGCGACCCTCGCCGGGAAAATAATACGGGCAGAGGCGCACGCGGCCTTTCATGGTGACGAGCGCGCCGCTCTCCTCGTCGAGCCAGGGGTGCTCGAGGACGCGCCCCCTGTGGAATTGCTGGAGCAGGTGCGGCCGGCGGTCGTAGCCGGCCAGCGCATCGTGAAGCGCGTCGCGCCACTCGTTCTGCGGCACGTCCTGAGCGACGACCACGCCGCGTGAGCCCCACGCAGTTTCGTCGAAGCCGCTGACCTTGAGAATCAATTCGCGCTGCTTCTGACTGAACGCGGCCACCTCGTCCCAGCTTTGCACCTCGAGGCGCGGCAGCACGGCATGCGGCGGCAGCGGGGCGGGATCCAGCAGCCACGTGTAGGGAATGACCTTCCGCAGCGCGACGAGCGTCTTCTCACCCAGCTCGCGCCGCCAGAAATCCTCGAGCGGACGCAGCCAGAACAACGCGAACCAGAGCTTCTCCTCGAGCTGGGGCTTGAACGGCGGCGTCACCCGCAACGCCCCGGTGCGCGCCCTCTCGAGCAACTGCGCGGAGTTTCGAACGTTCGCGAGATCGAACAGCTCGAAGAATCGATAGACCGTCGGCTGCCAGTCCTCGCGCGGCGCATCGTCGACGACGCGCCACGTCTTCCCGGCGCCGCGTTCATTAAGGCGCGCGGCGACCCATTCCATCTCCGGCCGATAAGTCGCGGCCTCCTCGGAAACCACGATGTCCCCACCGGGAACAATCGCCGCGAAGCCGTCGAGCATGCCATCCGCGCCGCCAAGGATGTCTTCACCGAGCGCGGCGTATTCGCGGCCGAGCCAGGCGGTGAGGCCGATGCCGCCGGGCACGCTGTCGAGCTCCGCGATGGTGAACCCGTCGTCGGTCAGAACGAGATCGGGACGAATCACAGCCGGAATTTCGTCGCGAAACATCCGGTCACGCGCAGCTTCCACGAGTTCCGCGGGCTTGCCCCGGTCGAGCACATCGGCAATCCACGCCGGCTGCCTTCCTTCGGAACTCAGCCGGTAGAGCTGATTGCAGGCCTTGAGAAACTGGTGGAGGCGGTATCCGAGCTGGTCGAGCTCGGCCGCAAATTTTCGCGAGATCGGGAATGCCTGCGGCGAAACGCGCCACGCCTTCTCGGCAAACAGGCCGCCGGCCGGCAGCGCGGCCCGAATCCGACGCGCACGGTCGAGGCTCATCGTGTGAGGATCTTCAGCGCCCCGCGGACCAGTGCGTCACTCGCCGCCGTGGCGCCCTCGCTCTCGACCGCGAGTTTCACCGCCTTGTGCGCCTCGACCTGTTTGTAGCCGAGCGTGATGAGGGCGAGCACGGCGTCGTGCATCGCGGTCTCGGCCACCGTCGGGGCATTCTTCGCGCTCGAGGCTTCCCACTCGGCGGCGACGCCCAGCCTGTCCTTGAGCTCGAGCACGACCCGTTCGGCGGTCTTTTTGCCCACGCCGCTGATCTTCGAGATCGCCGCGACATCTCCCGCCACCACGGCGGCCTTGAAGGCGTCCACGCTCATGCCGCTCAGCACGGAGAGCGCGAGTTTCGGGCCGACGCCCGTGACGTGATGAACGAGCAGGCGGTAGAGGTCGCGCTCCGTCCTGGTCCAAAAGCCGATGAGCAGGTGCTCGTCCTCGCGAATGACGAGATGCGTGAGAATGCGAATCTCCGTGCCGGGCGCCGGCAACCGGTCGAAACTCGAGAGCGGAATCAAAACCTGGTAGCCAACGCCCCGCACGTTAACGACAATCTGCGTGGGCAACGCCTCCTCCAATTTTCCTTCCAAAAACGTGATCATTCTTCGACGGCACACGAGTAGCAGACCCCAGAGGAAACACAAACTTCGCCGCCTCGCCGGGGCGCTGTTGTGTGTCATCGTCGCCCCCGTCGCGGCGCAGACGGAGCCGACCCCGGCGCCCGCCACCACCTGGCACCTCCTGCCCGAGCCGGCCTTCATGCGGCCCGACTTCGCGACGCCGATCGAGAAGTCGAAGGCCACCGTGCTCACCCCCGCCCTCATCCAGGGCGACGACGTGCGGTATCTCACGAAGGCGGAGGCCGGGCGGCTGAACGTCGACCTGGAATCCGTCCGCCGCATCGCGCTCGCCAACGCCAGCGCCGAGCTCGCGAAACTCACGCCCGAATACGTGCGCGACAGTCACGGCGTCGCGCTCTACGCGCGCCTCACGGCCGAAACGCCCACCGTTTCCAGCGTCGTGCTCGCCCCGGATTTCGCCCGGACCTTTGCCGACGTTCTGGGCCCCGACCTCCTCGTGGCGATCCCGAACCGCTATCGCATCTATGTCTACCCCGCACTGGCCAGCAAGTTCGACCAGACGGCCGACCTCGTGCGCCGCGATTACGAACTCTCCCCCTACCCCGTGAGCACGGAGGTCTTCCGCATCACGCCGAACGGCCTCGTGGCCGTGGGCAAGTTCGAGGAGCCCTGAAGCCTGGCCAAACTGCGGGCTTGTCTCCGTCCCGTTTTTTGGTTCGTCTCATCCCATGAAGGCGATGCTTCTTGGAGCGTTTCTTTGGATGGGCGTCTGCGGCTCGGCCATCGTCCAGGCCGCCAACAATCCCCTGTATCCCTTCGTGGGAAGTTTCCCTGGCAGCACTTCCATCGACTTCGGCGGCGGCTCGGTCTCCACCGGTGCCGGGACGCTGAAGCTGACGGCCCGCAAAACCAATCCAAAGGCGAAGATCACGCTCTCGACCGTGGTCGTCGACCCGATCTTCAACGACGCCACGCCTCTCGACATCACCCTCGCCTTCGACGGCAAGGGCAAGCTCGAGGCCACCGCGGCGACCTACGCGGGCTACACGGCCTCGGGCGCGGGCAAGTATTCCCTCAAGAAAGGCAAGCTCACCTTCTCCGCGACCCTTGTGCTCTCGGACGGCTCCGTCACCGCGACCGTCACGGGCACCCTGAAGTTCACGGCCAAGGCCGCCCGGCTCGACGCCCTCGCCACGTTCGACCCCGGCCCCGGCCCGCAATCGTGGCACGTCCAGTTCAGCGGCAAGAAAAAGAAGAAGGGCTGACTTCGCGCGCGGTTTGCGGCGGCCGGCGGGCGGCGATTCACGCTTCCACCGCGGCGACTGTCCGCCTATTTTCACGGCCCCATGCTCGACGACATCCGGAAAGTTCTCTTCCACGAATCGACGATTCTCAGCCGCCTCGACGAACTCGCCCATGAGATCACGACCGATTATCGCGACAAGGATCTCACCGTCATTGCCATCCTCAACGGCAGTTTCGTCTTCATGGCCGACCTCCTGCGTCGCATTCCGCTGCCGCTCCAGGTCGAGTGCCTCGGTGTCTCGAGCTACCACGGCACCAGGACGACCGGCACGGTGAACTTCCGCCAGAACAGCGTCGCGGATTTCCGGAACCGCCACGTCCTGGTGCTCGACGACATCCTCGACAGCGGGCACACGCTCCACGCCATCATGGAAAAGCTCGGCAGCGGCGGCGCGCTGAGCCTTCGCACCTGCGTCCTCCTGCGCAAGAGCGTCACCCGCGCCCGCGAGGTGGATGCGGATTACGTCGCCTTCGACATTCCGAACGAATTCGTCGTCGGCTACGGCCTCGATTACAACGAGCACTACCGCAACCTCCCGTTCGTCGGCGTGCTGAACGAGGCCGCCATCGCCCGCGGCTAGCGCGTCATTCGCCGGCCTGCAGCCCGACCACCGCGCCAGCATAGCCCGTCATCTCGAGATATCCGCGGCCGGAATGCGTGCCCGTGGCCCGCACGGCGCCTTCCCAATATGCGACCGGACTCAATCGCAGCTCCTGGTCGTCCATTTGCGCTCGCACCTCGATATCGAGGCCCTGCCGCGGCACCCGCACCCGCCACCGCGTCGGATAAACCGCGCCCGTCGCCGGGCTCTTCCACGTCGCGAGCGGCTCCAGCGAAAAATCTCCGTCCGCGATTCGCGTGACGGTGCCGTCGGGGGAAATCCAGCTCCCGCCGGACCACGGATCGCGTCCTCCGCCCTTCAACCGAAGCTGGAAAAGCATCAGCTCCGCGCCGTTATCGAATTGCAGGCTAAGCCAGTCCCAGCCGACCTGATTCGCGGCGAGCTGATTACTGGCCCATTCGTGGTCGAACCAGCTCAGGCCCGCCACGGGAATGCGCTCACCCGATCCAAGCGTGATCGTGCCGCTCGTTTCCAGGCGGGTGAGCGAATAGTAGTGGGAAGCGCGCCCGACGCCGTCGGCCTTCTGGCTCACGCCGTCCACGCCATGAATCGTCGGCGGCTTCACTGTCCGAAGCGTCAGATCGATGGTCTTCTCCGCATCGCGCCCGACGAGGTGAAAGGTCCCGTCCGGTCGCAACTCGAGCGAGCAGCCTTCGATCCACGCCAGGCGCTTCCCGGCGTCGAATCCCGCCTCGGCAAATGCCCCTCGCCGCAGGATCTGCCCAAAAAGGAAGCGGCCGCTGGTGAGATCGGACACCGCGAAGTGCGAAAACTTCAGGTCGTTCGTGAGAAAGCGCGAGCCGCCCTCCCGGCGCTCGGCGGGAGGAATCACGCCCTGCCGGAAGAACGTGAGCTGGTAGCCGAAGTCGCGGGCCTTGCGGCCATCCGTGGCATGGAGGTTGCCCGTGAAATACCACCACTCGGTCTTGAAAGCGGGGTGGTTGCCGTGGTCGCGCGGGAATTCGTAGCGCCAGCCGGGTAGCGCCGGCCGCCAGTCCGCCGCGGAAAGCCCGCCGAGACCGAGAGCGAGCGCCACGAGCGCCAGCCCGGCCTTCATTCGGGCTCGCCGATCAGCCGGCGCGGGGCGAGATCGAGTTCCGGCGGCGTTTCCACCTCGCTGCCGCCCGACGCGGCGCCAAGCTTCTTGAGCTCGCGGGCCTTGGAAAGAACCATGCGCTCGAGGCTGCCGACGGCAGTGTTGTAGGCGGAAGTGGCGGAGTTCAAGCCGCGGCCGATCTTCGCAAAATGCTCGGCGTAGGTGGCGATGCGGTCGTGCAAATCACGGCCGACGTCGCTGATGCGGCGGGCGTTTTCGTTCATCCGCTCCTGCTTCCAGCCGTAATGCACGGCCTGCAGCAGTGCGATCAGCGTCATCGGCGAGGCCGGGATCACGCGGCGCTCGACGGCCCATTCCAGCAGGGCCGGGTCTTTCTCGATCGCGGTGGAGAACGCCGTCTCCAGAGGCATGAACATCACGACGATCTCGGGCGAATTCTCGAACTGCGCCCAGTAGTTCTTCCCGGCGAGGGCCTCGATGTGATTACGCACCTGGCGGGCGTGGCTCTTGAGCTGAAGGGCGCGCGCGGCGTCGTCGGTGACCTCGAGCGCGTTCAGGTAGGCCTCGAGCGCGACCTTGGAATCGACGACCACGGTCTTGCCGCCGGGCAGGTTCACGATGAGGTCGGGACGAAGCCGGCCTCCGTCGGTTTCCACGCTGGTTTGCTGGGTGAAGTCGCAGTGTTCCTGCATGCCGACGAGCTCGACAACGCGGCGGAGCGAAATTTCGCCCCAGCGGCCGCGCGTGGCCGGCGCATGCAGGGCGCGGACGAGGTTCGACGTCTCGGTCTGCAGGCGGACCTGCGTCTCGGCGAGCGTGCCGACCTGCTGGCGCAGCGCGGAATACGCATCCACGCGCTCCTTCTCGAGCGCCCGCACGGCGACGTCGAATTTTTCGAGCTGCTCGCGCATCGGCTTCACAAGGCCATCGACCGCCTCGCGCTTGTGCTCGAAATCGCCGCGCGCCAGCTCGATGAAACGCTGGTTGTTCTCCTGCAGCGCGGCGAGCGAGAGCGCCTTGAATTCCTCGGAAAGCCGCTGCCGGGAGGCGTCCACGAGCGCGAGCTTCTCCGCGGTGGCGGCGCGTTCGGCCTCGAGCTGCGCTTCCAGTCGCACCCGTTCGCGTCCCGATTCCGCCAACCGCATGGCCAGCAGGATCGCCGCAATGGCGAGGGCCAGAACGAGGACGGCCAGGACGACAACGAGCGCTAAATCGGGCATGCGGGGACAAACCTATACGGCGCGCGAAAAAAAAGCGAAATTCCATCGCCGAATGGCCCGAATGCGAGCCTGCGCTCTTGCCGGATGCGCGGATTTCCTTCTACGTTCCGACATTCTCGCGGGCCGCCCCCGAGCGCACCGCTTATCACCTATGAAATTGCTTGTCGTCGACGACCAGAGTCCCGTCGGGGAGATCATCAGCCGCATTGCGCAGCAAAGCGGATGGCAGGCCATTCACACGGTTTCTCCCGACCGCCTCGACGAGATCATCCGCGAAGAAAAGGTGGATGTCCTGCTGCTGGATTTCGCGGTGAACGGGGCGCCGAGTTCCCGCCTGAACGGCCTGACGATCGCCGCCCAGCTTCGCGCCCAGGGTCTCGACACCGTGATCGTCCTTTTCACCGGCTGGCCCGATCTCGTAGACCGCACCGAGGCCACCAGGCTCAAGGTTCTTCGCGTGCTGGAGAAGCCGCTCGGCATCCAGGAACTGCGCCAGGCCCTTAACGAAGCCAAGCGAATCGTTCAGAAAGGCAGCCCGGCCGAAGGGAACTGAATCAGGCGATTTGTCGCTCGGCGAGCACGGCGGCGACCTTCGCGAGCAGCGCGTCGGGATGGAACGGCTTCGCGATGAAGTGCGCCTCGTTGAAGAGTGATTCGTCGTCCCATGCCGTGGCGAACCCACTCATGTAAAGAACCGCCACCTCGGGCCGCTGGGCGAGCACGGTCATGACGACATCGCGACCGGAGATTCCCGGCAGCACGAGATCGGAAAGCACGAGGTCGATCTCCCGCCGTCGCTGCGACCAAAGTTCGATGGCCTCCTCCCCGGTCTCCGCGGCATCCACGACGTAGCCGGCGCGAGTGAGAATGAATCGGGTGAGGTTGCGAATGCTTTCGTCATCTTCGACGAGGAGAATGGTGCGGGTCTCCCGCGGCACGGGAGCGGTGCCGTTGAC
The DNA here is from genome assembly GCA_036569045.1 of Chthoniobacterales bacterium. Lineage (NCBI taxonomy): Bacteria > Pseudomonadati > Verrucomicrobiota > Spartobacteria > Chthoniobacterales > Chthoniobacterales bacterium. Next base: position 87,366 of record DATCRI010000087.1, read on the forward strand.
CTGCGCCGGGGTTTCCTCTTCCGCGCAGGCAGGAAGACAAATGCGCACGATCGTGCCGGCCCCGGGCGCAGCCTCGAACCCGAGCGAGCCGCGCATGCGCTGCACGATCTGGTCGACGATGTAGAGCCCCATGCCGGTGCCCCCTTCGTTTTCGCGCGTGGTGAAAAACGGCTCGAGGACGCGCTGGCGGAGGGCGACGGGAATGCCGCAGCCTTCGTCCCGCACGGTAATCTCGACCATCGCGGCGCCGTTGCCGGCCGCGGGCTGGCAGCCGATCGTAATGACGCCGCCTTCGGGCATGGCGTCGATCGCGTTGAGCACCAGATTCATGAGCATCTGCTCGACGTCACTCGCACTCCCCCACACCCACAGCGGCGCCTCGGCCACGTTCACGCGCACCGTCGCCTTCTTCGCGACGAAGGCCTCGAACAACCGCGCCAGATCATTCACGAGGGCATTGACGTTTACGGGACGATCCTCCACCGAGCGGCGCCGGGCGAGATCGAGGACCTTGCGGGTGAGTTGCGAGGATTGCCGGCAGGCCTGGCCGATCTGCGTGGCGCGGCCCATGATCTCCGCCTCGTCGAGCCCCCCGCCCTCGATCAGTGCGGAATTCAGCTGGATGACGGTGAGAAGATTATTCAGGTCGTGAATGACTGAACTGGAAAGACGCCCGACCATCTCCATCCGCTGGGACTGGATCGCAACGCGCGAGGGGGCACTCATGGATACGGCGATTCTTGCCGGAATTTCCGCTTCTGCCAATCCCGCCGTTCAGAGTTCATTCCGGCTTGCCGACGGGGCATACCTCCTTAGACTCCCTTATCAGAATTCTCTGGTGCCATGGATCCCTCCTTCGACTCCTCGGTCTACGAAGGCTTGCTGGCATTACTCCAGAACGAGTTTCCGAAGACGTGCCCGCGCTGCCGGAAAGTCTATCCCGTGCTGGAGTCCTTTGTGGACCAAACGCTGCCCGTAATGACCGGCACCGGCCTGATGGGTTACGACGTCGGCGCCTCGGAGCAAAGCGTCGCGATGATGCGGAACTGCGTGTGCGGCTCGACGATGGCGACCTTCTGCTGCGACCGCCGCGATACCACGGACGGAGGCCTGCGTCGCCGCGCGATGTTCGAAGGCCTGCTCAATCAGCTCCAGACAAACGGCGTGGACGCCCTTGATGCGCGGGATCAGCTCCTGGCTTTCCTTCGCGGAGAACACAGCCCCTTGCTCGAACGCTTTGGCTTTCGCCAGCATCCGCACAGCCTGCAGCCGCCCTGCTGAGGCTTTCGCAGCTAGATGTTGTCGCCGAGGAAGGTGTGGATGCCGCACTCCGCCTTGTCGAAGCCGGTCCAGCGCCCCGCGCGCTCGCTATCCTGCTCGCCGACCGGCCGCGTGCAGGGCATGCAGCCGATGCTGCGATAGCCGCGGGATTGCAGGACGTTGATGGGGAGATCGTGCTCGCGCAGGTAGGCCTGCACCTCGTCGCGGGTCCATGTCGCCATCGGGTTCAGCTTCAGGATGTGCTGATCGTGCAACACGTCGAACTTGTAGAGCTCGGCGATCCTGGTCTTCGTCCGCGTCTCGGACTGCTGTCGGCGCAGGCCGGTGATCCAGACGTCGAGCGACTTCAGCTTGTTCTGCAGCGGAATGACCTTCCGCATGGTGCAGCAGAGGTCGGGATAGCGGTTCCAGAGCTCCGGGCCGTGCTCGGCAGCCTGCTCGTCGACGGTCTGCTCGGGATGGAGCGACTCGATCTGCACGCCGAGGCGCGCCTCGAGTTTGGCCTTGAGCTCCAGGGTCTCGGGAAACAGCAGGCCGGTATCGATCGTGAAGATCGGGAAGCGGAAGCCGTTCTCGTAGGCGGTGTGCATCACGACGATGCCCGCACCCTGAAAACTCGTGCCGATCGCCGCCTTCTCGCCGTAGGTCTCCCACCCCCACCGGAGAATCTCCACCAACGGGGCAGTTTCAAACTCGTCCGCCTTGCGGTGGATGACGTCGGGATCGAACTTCGTGAGTGACATGGGCTTTCACGCGGAGACGACGAAGCGCGGAGAAGGAATTTCCCCGCGCCCGTCGAGTCCTGGCGTGAGTCTTTCTTACAGCGACTTTGCCGCCGCGACAACGGTCTCCGGTGTCATACCGAGTTCCTTGAACACGGTGGCACCCGGCGCACTGAGGCCGAAACGGTCGATCGCGACCGTCTTGCCGTCGAGGCCGACATACTTGAACCAGGGCGTGGAAATGCCCGCCTCGATGCTCACGCGCTTGCGGCAGGTCGAGGGCAGGACTTCCTCCTTGTAGGCAGCGTCCTGGGCATCGAAACGCTCGAAGCAGGGGATCGAGACGACGCGCGTGCCGGCGCCGAGCTCATCGGCGGCCTTCAGCGCGTGCTGCAGCTCGCTGCCGCTGGCGAGGAGGATCGTCTCCAGCGCGGCGGTTTCCTTGCGAGCGATATAGCCGCCCTTGAAGACGCCTTCGCGACGGGTCGCGACGGGAATTTCCGTGAGCGTGGGCAGATTCTGGCGGCTGAGGACGAGCATCGTCGGCCCGGTGGTCTTCTCGAAGGCCGCGGCGAACGCGCCGGCGGTTTCCTCGGGATCCGCGGGACGGATGACGTCGAGGCCGGGGATGGCGCGCAGGGCGGCGACGGTTTCCACGGGCTCGTGGGTCGGGCCGTCCTCACCCACACCGACGGAATCGTGCGTGAAGATGTAGACGCAGGGCAGCTTGGAGAGCGCGGCGAGACGGATCGACGGGCGGCCATAATCGCTGAAGACGAGGAACGTCGCGCCGGACGGACGGAAGATGCCGTCGTAGGCGAAGCCGTTCATGATGCCGCACATGGCGTGCTCGCGAATGCCGAAGTGGATGTTGCGGCCCTCGTGGTTCTGGCGGTCGAAGTTGCCGCCGCCCTCGATGTAGTTGAGCGTGGAGCCGTGGAGGTCGGCGCTGCCGCTGATGACGAGCGGCATGGCCTTCGCGACGGACTGCAGCACGACGCTGCCAGCCTTGCGGGTAGCGATGGATTCGTCGGGCTTGAATTCCGGAATCGCGGCAAGGAGATCGGGCACCTTGCAGGCCTTGGCGTCGGAGAGCTCTTTGGCGAGATCGGCGTTGCCGGCTTCCCACGCGGCGAATTTCTTCTGCCACTCGGCATAGGCGGCCTTGAGCGTCTCCTTGTGCGCGGCGAAATAGGCGGTCGTCTTCGGATCGACGTAGAATTTCTCAGCGGGCAGGCCGAGTCCGGCGCGGGCGCTGTCGGCAAACTTCACGCCGGCCTCGCCGTGCGCCTTGTTCGTGCCTTCCACCTCGGGAATGCCCTTGCCGATCATCGTCTTCGCGATGATGAATTGCGGCTTGCCGCTCGTGGAGGCTTTCGCCTTCTCGAAGGTCGAAATGACCTCGGCGAGGTTGTTGCCGTCGATCTGGTGGACTTCCCAGCCGATCGCCGCGTAGCGCGCAGCGGCGTCCTCGCTCTGAGAAACGGGGCCCATCGCGTCGAGGGTGACGTTGTTGGCGTCGTAGAAAAGGATCAGGTTATCGAGGCCGAGGTGGCCGGCGAGGGCCGAGGCCTCCATCGCCACACCTTCCTGGAGGCAACCGTCGCCCGCGAGGCAGACGATGTGGTTATCGAAAATGCTGTGCTCGGCGGTGTTGAACTTCGCCGCGGCCATCTTGCCGGACATCGCGTAGCCGACGGCGTTCGACACGCCCTGGCCGAGCGGACCAGTGGTCGCTTCGACACCGGGGGTCTCGAAGTGTTCGGGGTGACCGGGCGTCTTGCTGTGGAGCTGACGGAAGTTCTTCAGATCATCGAGGCTGAGGTCGAAGCCGGAAAGGTGCAGCCAGCTGTAGAGGAACATCGATCCGTGGCCGGCCGAGAGGATGAAGCGATCGCGGTTGATCCAGTTCGGATCCTCGGGATTGACGGAGAGCGCGTAGCCATAGAGCGCGGCGCCGATTTCCGTGGCGCCGAGCGGAAGACCAAGGTGGCCCGACTTGCAGGCGGTAACGGCGTCAAGGGCGAGACCGCGGGCGTCGCGGCAGGCCAGCGAAAGGGATTCGATATCAATGCTCATGGGTCTGTGATTGCTGTGAACGAGAAAATGGGACCCCCCGCCTCATGGCAAGCCCTCGTTTCCCGAAACCGCGAAACATTCACCGTCCAATGATGAATTCCGCTCATCGCGGCGTCAGTTTTCACTACGGCACCCAGAAAACGACCGCCATTCCGACCATGTAGGCCACGCTCACGATCCAGGCGGAGCGGTAGTCGATCTGGTCTGCCAGCGAATGGCTGCGTTCGTTGAGATATTTGGCGAAGATGCTTTCCACCGCGACGATCAGCAGCACGACATACGTGAGCAGGAACGCGTAATCGATGCGGGTGAAATACGAAATCTTCGGGAGGTCGTCGTTCACCGCGAGACTTTGCGCCGTGACTGTCAGCAGGCAGGTGAGCACCTGGGCGACCCGCTCGGTGAGCGTTTCCTGATCCCAGAAAAAACAGGTGAGGGCGAAAAATGTGACCAGGCCGAGCGGAAAGATGATCCCCCAGATGTAGAACCATGGGTTGCGCTGCACGAGGATCGTCGAGGTGAAGCGCGAGTAGTTGTCGCCCGTGACATAGCGCTCCTCGGCGACGCGGGAGGTCACGGGCGAAGAGTGGTCGAGCAGCCAGCCGCTGATTTCCAGTTTCTCGTTCACGTGCCGCGGATTCTCGACGGCCACGAGCTGCACTTCGCTGGCATTCCAGAGGAAACTCTCGAGTTTCACCGAGAGCCGCTGGCGGTCGAACGGGAACCGGCTGAGTTCCATCGGCGAGCTGAAGTTCGCGGTGAGGCGCACCTCGTATTCGACCTGGCCGTCGGCGTAGATCGTGAGGGATTCCGCCTCGATCTGCGGATCGCCCGAGAGGTTCGAGACGGTGACGGCGGGCGTCCACATCTCCGCAAGCTGCTCCTGGGCCTTTGCGCCGGTGTAGAGCGCGCGGTCGGCGCCAAACGCCTTCGCATCGAAGGCCATGCGGGAGTCGCGCCATTTCACGTCGAAATACAGCGAGGCGCCGAATGTCTCTTCCGCGCCGTTCACGGAAGTGACGTCGAGCAGGAAGTAGTCGACCAGCACGGGCACGGGACCGTGGCGATCCGGCGGCAGGTCCACCATGCGACGCGCGGGATCGGGCACGAACTCCGCCAACGCGGCGCCCGCAAACAGCAGCCAGCAGCCCAACAGGACGAGGACGCGCATCAATGCCGATTTCCGAGAAAGACCACGCCGACTCCGGAAATAATCAGCACCGCGCCAAGGACGGTGGCGGCATTGAACTGCGTCTCGCGGAAGAAGAGCCACGCGAAGAATGCAACGAAGAGCGGATACGAAATCTCGATCAGCGAGGCGACCGTCGCGTTTTTCTCGCCGATCGCCATGTAGATGAGGAGCGCGCCAACGCCGGAGGTGATCACCGCAATGACGAGCCACACCCAGTCCTTGCCGATGCCGCGGATCTCGTCCGGAAACGTGGCGAGCCTGCCCGAGGCCGCGAGCGCGCCGAATCCCATCAGCGCGCCGACCACCGCGTAGAGCGTGAAGAAGACGATGGGAGAAACTCCGCGCTCGATGGCGCGACCGCTCGCCGCGTAGCTGATTCCCCAGATCACCGCAGCCGACAATGCGTAGACGAACCACATGGCCGCGACGCTAGCTGGCGCGGCGGCGGTTGGAAAGCCGTCTCCGTCGCGCAAGCACGATCACCAGCAGCACGGCACCCAGCGCCGCGCCCCATTCGCCAGGCTCGGGCACCGCGGTCACCGTCCAGGCCAGTCCGTAAGTCTCGCTCGTGAGCGTGCCGGGCAAATCGTAAATGACGTCGTCGAAAGTCACCCGCAGCCCATAGGTGCCGACGCCAAGGCCGAAGCGCAGGAATTCCGAGTTGTTGTAAAGACTCTCCGAACTCGCCACAGGCTCGACGAACGCGCCGTCGACCACGGTCCACACGCTCAGGTCGAGATTCGCAAAACTTCCGGAGAGCGGGATCAGGTTGAGAGCGTCGAAAGTCTCGTTCACGAACCAGTTGAGCGACACGGTCAGGACGACCGGCTCGTCGAACGCCAGGTCGAAGAGGTAGGAGTTCGCGCCGCCCTTTGCCACGGCGCCGATGTCCCAGCCCTCGAGGGCGATCACGCCGCCGCCGAGCCCGGCGACGTCGGTTGTTCCGCCCACGTAGATCGCAGCCGCGTTCGCGAGATCCATCGCCCCGGCACCGACCTTGGCATCGAGCGATTGCGTCGTGATCAGCTCGCCGTCGACCTCGTGCAGGCCGTTATCCCAGCCGACCGTTTCGGCTGCGGCCGCCATCAGGACGGACTTGATCACCCGTGTATCGCGCGCCTCGGACTGGCCGACAAGATAGACGCCGCCGTAGGAGACGTCCTTGAGCAGGGCCACCCCGCCGGCCACCACCGGGGAGGCGAAACTCGTGCCGGATGCCTCCACGAAAAACAGATCCGTCGCCGGATTTGCGGTGTCCCAGTATTCCGCGAGCGAGCCCGTCTTCCCGAGGTAGGCCGCGAGCGCGAAATCCTCGCCCGGCGCGGCGATCGAGACGGCCGCGCGCACGCCGGTGAGCGTAACCCCGGTCGCGGGATTGTAAAAATCCGCCGCGGCGCCGGAGGAGAAATCCGACGGCCGCCGGAAGGGCACGGCGTCCGCGGCGCCGCCGAGCGAACCGACGGTGATTCCGTTGAAGCCCGTGCCCGGCGCGACGGTCGGCCCTTCGTTGCCCGCAGCTCGCACGAAGGTCACCGTGGGATTCGCCGCCGAGAGCGCGTCGAGGATGCGATTCTCCTTCGACGTGGCGGCGGGGTCCGCGAAGCCCCAGCTGCTGTTGATGACATCGGCCTTCCCACCGACCGAGCCCTCGAAAAACGCGCGATAGGGCGTGAGAAACGATTCGTCCGAAATCTCGAAGGAGCCGATATTTTCCGGAGTGTGGTCGAAGGACGTCGCGATCGCGCCGGACCACAGCGTCGCCAGCGGCGCGATGCCCGCGCCGAAGAGCGAGAGGTTGCCGGCGCCATCATCCGCCGTGCCGGCGAGGACGTTGCCGACCATCGTTGCGTGGTAGTCGATGTCGCCGAGATCGGGGGCCGTGACGGGATCCCGCGCCGCGTTAACGAGCACCGAAGGCGCGTTCGGCAGGCCAAAGAACGAGCGGTCGAAGACATCGTGACCACTCCAGACGTGGCCAGCCTCGACATTGGCGATGACGACGTGCGTCCCGAGATAGCCGGCGTCGTAGAAGATGTTCGCGCCAACGAGGTCATTGATGACCTGCGGGGCCGTGAAGCCGCTGCTGCTGTCGTAGGGCGAGCTGATGATCGCCCGGGCCGGATCGCCGGCAACCGCCGCCGCAATGGCGAGCGTCGTCGCCAGCAAGCGAGCCCGGAAAGAACGCACCACAACCTCCATCACGTCACGGCGTCAGTTCGCCGTGCGGACTTTATGGAACAATCGGATCGGCCAGTCGAGCACCACGCCAAGGGCGAGCAGCACGAGCGGCCAGGCCGGCGCGAAATACCGCGTGTGCTCGATGCCTACGAGGTAGGTCGCGAGCAAGGCGCCGCTCATCAGCACGACCCAGCCGCCGAGCGGCCGCAGATAGGGCGGGAAAAGCGCGAGCAGACCGCCGACCACGGTCAGCCAGCCCACCGGAGTCAGCCGGCATTGCGCGAGCGACCAGCCCGACGCCTCCGGCCGGGTGATCAATTCTCCGCCGGCGCTGTAAGTGCGCACGTAGTTCTTCAGCCAGCCCGCGGCAGCCGAGTCCGGATGCGGCGAGATCCAGCTGCGGAAGGTCGCGGCGTCCGGCAATGGAGCGTCCTTGGGCAGGCCGAACGCGAGTTTCACCATGCTCTGGGGATTGCGCGCGCGGGCCAGCTGCTCGGTGAAACGATCGCCGAAATACGTGGCGTCGAACCGGTCGTCCTTGAAGTCATCCATGTTCGCCGAGCCCGCCAGCCGCTTCAGCCCGATGTAGAGAAACAAATCCGGCCGGGCGCGGATCGCCTCGAAAGCGAGGTCGTGGTAGAGGCGGTTCAGCGCGGCATCGTCCTTCGCGAGCGCCTTCCAGAGCGGCCGCTCGGGATGATTCTCCGGCTCGCGGAGGAAGTCGTGCACCTGATCGTCCTCGTCGTTGTAAAAATCGAGCCGCGCTCGCTTTTCGAGCACAAGGTCGCGAATCTGCGCCTTGTATTCGGCGTGCTTCGGCGTGTCGACCTGCGTGAGCGGGAAGACCGTCGTGTAAAGCAGCCACGCGCTCTGGTCGTCGTCGCCCACCGTCAGGCCCGCGAAAAACAGTGCCGCGAGCGCGACCCATTCCCGCCAGCGCAGCACGCGCCACGCCGCCACGATCACCAGCGCGATCGCGATGCCGGGCCAGAAGAATTTCACCGACGGCTTCGTGAGCACCATGATCGCGAGCGGCACGAAGAACGCCCACCACAGCCGCCGCGCTCGCGCGAGGTCTGCCTGGCTCACCCACGCCGCCCAGCCCGCCATCGCCCACACCACGCAATCGAAGTAGATCGTGTCGGCGATGAGCTCGTGCTCATACCACAGGAAGACCGGCAGGCCGGCGTAGAGCACGGTGAGCGGCACGAGCAGCACCTTCCACCCCGCGAAGATGCGCCGCACGAAATACGCGAAGGCCACGACCGTCGCGAGGCCCAGGCCAGCCTGGATCCACGCAACCGCGCGCAGCGCCGAGCCGGGAAGGATCGTGATCGGCAACAGAAAGAGCGGGTAGAGGTATCGCCGCTTCTCGTTGAGACTGAAATACCCCTCGGTGAGCGCGCCATTCGTGAAGCCGAAATAGCTCCGCGAATCGCTGCCCCAATAGGCGTAGGGCGAGTAATGAAGCAGGATGAGTCGGAGCGCGGCGCCGAAAAGCAGCGCCGGAATGGCCCATAGCAGGGCGTCCCGCAGGAGCGGATGCCGTTGCCAGAACCGGGAGATCGCGCTCATCGCGAAGGGCTCGCGAACCCGTATTTCACGATCGCCACGAGCGCGCGCACGCCGTCCTTCCAGCCGATTTTCTTGCCCTCGGCGTAGGTGCGGCCCCGGTAGCTCACGCTTACCTCGTAGATGCGCACGCCGAGGCGGGCGACCTTGGCCGTAATCTCCGGCTCGAGACCAAAGCGGTTCTCCTCGATCGTGAATCGATCGATCACCGGCCGGCGAAACACTTTGTAGCAGCACTCCATGTCGGTAAGATTCAGGTTCGTCACCATGTTCGAGAACAGCGTGAGCACATTGTTCCCCAGCGAATGCCAGAAATAGAGCACGCGATGCGCCTCGGAGCCGATGAAGCGCGAGCCGAACACCACGTCCGCGTGATCGTCGAGAATCGGCCGGATCAGGCGCGGATAATCCGCGGGATCGTATTCCAGGTCGGCATCCTGGATCAGCACGATGTCCGCCTCCGCTTTGGCCAGGCCGGAGCGCACGGCGGCGCCCTTGCCGGCATTGCGTTCATGCCGCAGCACCGTGATGCGGGAGTCCTCCGCCGCGAGGGCCTGCGCCGCCGCGTGCGAGGCATCGGTCGAGCAATCGTCCACGATCACGACCTGCGCCACGCAGGGCTGCCTCAGCACCGCACCGACCACCCGGGGCAGCGTGGCAGCCTCGTTGAAAAGCGGAATCACGACGCTGACACAGCGGGGCTCGGGATCGGAATCTGGCATCGGAACCCCGGAGATTGGAGGGGTTTTCGTGATTTTGCAAATTGCGTCTCATGACAAATGAGTAATTACCGCGGCCGCATCGCCCCCACCCCGACCGGCCTGCTGCACGCGGGCCACGCCGGAACGTTCCGCCTCGCCCACGACCGGGCTCGCGCCGCTGGCGGACACCTCATCCTGCGCGTGGAGGATCTGGACCCTCCCCGCTGCCGGCCGGAATTCACCGCCGCCTGTCTCGAGGACCTCGCGTGGCTCGGCCTCTCCTGCGACGAAGGTCCGATTTTTCAGAGTCAACGCCGGGAGGTCTTCCTCGAGGCATGGCGACAGCTGCGCGACGGCGGGTTCATCTATCCCTCCCCGCATTCCCGTCGCGACGTCGAGCAGGCGGCCACCGCTCCTCACGAAGAAGAACCGATCTTTCCGACCGAATGGCGCCGTCCCGCCGCCGACGCGCTGGCCTGGGAACACCCCGCTGGCACGAACTGGCGCTTCCGCGTGCCGGATGGCGAGACGATGGCCTTCGTCGATGGCCGGTGCGGCCCCACCGAGCGCGTCGCCGGCCGCGATTTCGGCGATTTCGTGATCTGGCGCCGCGACGATGTGCCCGCCTACGAACTCGCCGTGGTCGCCGATGACATCGCGATGGGAATCACCGAAGTCGTCCGCGGCGAAGACCTCCTTACCTCCACCGCCCGTCAGATGCTGATTTACCGAGCCCTCGGCGCAACGCCGCCGGCCTTCTTCCATTGTCCGCTCGTGCGCGACGCCTCCGGGCGCCGGCTCGCCAAGCGCGACGCGGCCCTCAGCCTGCGCGCCCTGCGCGAGGCCGGCTGCGATCCCCATCGATTACCCGTCGCACCGCCCGCGCAATCCTGAGGGCGTTGGGCGAGTCCGCGTGCACGCAGATCGTATCGCCCCGCAATCCCGGCACGCGACTCGCAACCTCGCGCGGATCGAGAATCAGATCGCCAGGTTCGCCCCGCGGAACGAGCGACCCATCCGGCCGATAGCCGCGCTCGGCGAACACCTCCGCCAGGGCGCGCACTCCCGCCGTTCGCGCAGTGGCGACCACCCGCCCACCGGCTTGCGCGACAATCGCCGTCCGTGGAAAAATTCCTCCGATGGTCTCCACGTAGACCTGCGCCAGCGTGGAAGACCTCTCCACCGCGTGATACAGCGCACCGTGGAGCTTCACGTGGTGCAATTTCGCGCCGGCCGTCCGGCACATCGCGGCAAACCCGCCCACCTGCTGCACGAGCAGCAGCGCCAGCGCCTCGGGCGTCACATCCGCCTCTCCGCGGCCAAACTCCCCGGCGAGACCGGGGTGAGCACCAACCTTCACGCCCTCCGCCCGCGCTCGCTCGATCACGAGATACATCGAGGCCGCCGTGCCGGCATGGCCACCACAGGCGATATTCGCAAGGTCCACGAGCCCCAGCAGCGCCCGGGTGCGGGCCATCGACTCGTCCTCTCCGAGATCGGCATTCAACGTCATTGCGCGCATACCATGCGGAATCGCACGCCCGGCCGGCATTGTGCCAGCCAGGAAAGCGACTCTCCGTCGACGATGCCGATTTTCGGATAGCCGCCCACGGTCGGTCCGTCGCGCATCGTCACGATCGGCTGGCCATTCGGAGGCACCTGGATCGAGCCGACAAGCACCGGCTCGCTGCGCAGTTCGCCGGCCGGAGCATTCATCCGCGCGCCTTCCAGCCGGTAACCCACGCGGTCGCTGCGGTTCGAGACCTCCCAGTCCGCGCTGAAAAATCCGGCCCGCTCCATGCCGTCGAACCCTTCCCACTGCGGCCCGGGCCACACGCGCATCGGCGGTGGGTCGGCATAATTCCGCCGCTCGCTCCAATACACCCACGCGTCGCCGATCCTTGCACCGGTAGCCTCGCCGTTCGCCCCGAGCCGGTCGCCGGACATCAGGTCCCGTCCGATCCCACCTCGCGGATACGCGCTCACGCTGCCGAGCAGGCATTCGCCGGCAAAGCCGCCCTCGACCGCGAGATACGTCCAGAGGCCGGATTGATTCCGGGGAAAAGCCAGCCGCTCGCCAGCCTCCAGCGTGCGCGCGCACCACGCCGGCACCACCGCGCCCGCCTCCGCTCCAGCGACGGCAAATCGCCGCGTCTTCAGCACATGAAACTCCGCGCCCTGCATCAGCAGCTCCAGCACCGGAGCGCTTTCCGGATTGCCGACGAGGCGGTTCGCCCATGCGGCCGCGTGAGGGTCCATCACGCCACTGGGCGGCACGCCGAAGCGTTTCCAGCCGCGCCGGCCGAGATCCTGCAGACTCGCGCCGAGGCCCGTTTTGATGATCTCCAGCACCTCCATGGCTCAGTCGACCGGCACGAATTTCACCTGGTCGCCGGCCCGCAGCAGAAACATCGCCTCGTCGTCCGGCTCGCGCCGCGCGGGGTCGAACAGCCGCACGTCGGTGCGCCCGATCAGGTGCCAGCCGCCCGGGCTTTCGATGCTGTAGATGCCGGTGTGACTGCCGCCGATCGCCACCGATCCCACAGGCACGCGCGGCCGGGGATTTGCGCGGCGTGGCGTGTGCAACCGGGGATCGAGTCCGTCCAGATAGGGAAACCCGGGCGCAAACCCGAGCAGCGCGACATCGTAAACCGGCGTTGCATGCCGCTCGACGACCTCCTCCACGCTCAGTTCGCACCGCGCAGCCAGCTCGGCCAGGTCCTCGCCGTCGTAGCGCACGGGGATCTCGTGCCGGCGCGCCTCCCGCGCAGGCAACGGCTCCAGGGCCTCGAACTCCCGCGCCCAGCGCCTTGCGAGTTCTTCCGGATCGTCGCCATTCGAGAACTCGAGGAGCACCTTGTCGAACGCGATGGAGAAATCCGCAAACTCAGCCGGATCGCCCTGCTCCAGCCGGCGTTGGATGGCTCGACCCCGCGCCTTGGTCGCGGCGGCGTCCGCCTCCGCAAACTCGATGAGCGCGGCCCGGGGGCCGAGGGGCATCCACTTCATGCCGGCGAGCAAACCAGATTCGCCTTGCGAGACCAATCATTCCCGATTGAAGTCGCGTCCATGGCTCTTCCTATCGGCACCAAGGCTCCGGATTTCACCCTCAAGACCATGACCCCCGACGGCCTCGCGGATCTTTCGCTGAGCGCCAGTCTCGCGGAATCGAACGTCGTGCTGCTCTTCGTCCCTGCCGCCTTCACGAGCGTCTGCACCGCCGAACTCTGCGAAGTCTCCGGCGGCCTCGGCAAATACGCGGATCTCAACGCCAAGGTCATCGGCATCAGCGTGGATACGCCGTTCGCGCAGGACGCCTGGGCAAAGAAGGAACACATCACCATCCCGCTCGCCAGCGATCTCAACAAGACGGTGACGAACGCCTACGACGTGCTTTTCCCGAATCTCGCCGGCATCGGCGACACCTCGGCCCGCGCCGCCTTCGTGATCAACAAGGAAGGCACGATCGTCTACAGCGAGCAGACGCCCACGCCGAAGGAGCTGCCGAGCTTCGAGAAGATCGAAGCGGCATTGAAAGCGCTTTAAGCTCCTCGAGATCCGTCAAAATGATTCATTTTTTAATTTGAAATGAATCATTTATCCTCTATTATTGAGGAATGAGAATCAGCGTGGACATCGACGATTCGACGTTGGAGGAGGTCATGGCCTTGACCGGGGAGAAGAACAAAAGTCCCGCCATGGCCAAGGCTCTCACGGAGTTCGTGCGGCGGGCCCGGGCGCGGGAGTTCGGGCGGCTGATCCGGGAGGGTGCTTTCGATTACCCCGATCCCGAGCCCGGCGACTCCGCCAATCCCGTGCCGCCGCTGCGCCCGGAATAGAGCGTCATGGTGCTGGTGGATTCGTCGGCGTGGATCGAGGCGTTCCGCCGCAAGGGACAACTCGAAGTGAAGCTCGCCATCGAGGGGCTGCTGGATGCCTACGAGGCGCAGTGGTGCTCTCCGGTGCGGCTCGAAGTGCTCGGCGGGGCCCGAAGCGAGGAGCGGGCCCGGCTCGGCCGGCATTTTTCCGTGGTGCCCTACCGCGCCTGCGCGGAGGCGGACTGGGACCGTTCCATTTCCCTTGCCTGGAAGCTGCGCGACCAAGGGCTCACCGTGCCCTGGCTCGATGTCGTCATCGCCGCGCTCGCCCTGCACGACAACGTCCGCCTCTACACGCTCGACGGTCATTTCTCCCGCATCGCCGAGATCACCGGCCTGCGCCTCTATCAGCCCGGCTACGCCGGCACGTTCGTGCCCGAAAACGAAAGCTAGGTCTTCCCGCCCCCTGCTCCGGGCGCCCTTAATTCGTCTCCGATGGCGGGGCGATGCTGACCACCGGCTCGAAGCTGCCCTTCGCTGGGGCCAGCGATTTCGGTTCGCTCGCGTCCATCCGGGAAAGCATCCAGGCCGCGAGGGGAGCCGCCGAGCCGCCTCCGGATTTCGCGCCCTGCACGATCACGCAAATGGCGTATCGGTCCTTTTGCCGGGTCGCGAAACCCGTAAACCAGCCGTTGATATCGGCGACTCGATTTCCGGCGGAATCCATCCGCCAAATCTGCGCGGAGCCGGTCTTGCCCGCGACATCCATCCCGGGCAGCCGTGCCTTGATGGCGGTGCCTCCCGATTCATTGACCGCCCGCCACATGCCGCGCCGCACTCGCTCGATGTCATTCGGCGCAATGCCTGCGTCAGCCACGAGATCGTTGCGAACCTTTGCCGGCTCCACTTTCGCGGGTCGATCCATCGCTTCCCTGCGCTCGATCAGGCGGGGCAGGTAAACCTTGCCGCCGTTCGCGAGGGACGCGGCGACCATCGCTAGCTGCAGCGGCGACGCGAGAGTGTTGCCCATTCCGATGGAGACATTGGCCGTGTATCCCGCACTCCATTTGTCCCTGGGGTTGATTTTCGCTAGCGATTCCGGACTGCCAACCACGCCGGGATTCTCACCACTGATCGGCACGCCGGTCTTTTGGCCAAGGCCGAGCCGCCTGGCCGTGTCCGTCATGGTTTCGATCCCCGCCGCGTTTCCATATTGGTAGAAGTAGAGGTTGCACGAAACTTTCAACGCCTCCTCCATGCCCAGCGTGCCGTGGGTATGACCGCTGCCGTAGACCCAGCATTTCATCAACACATTCCCATAGCTCACACCCCCGTCGCAGGAGAATTGCTTGTCTCCCAGACCGGCGCGCAGTCCCGCCAGGGCGGTCACCGTCTTGTAGGCGGAGCCGGGCGTGTAGCCATTCACCGCGCGATTCAGCAGTGGCGCCGTTTCGTCGTTCACGAGAGCCTTCCATTCCTCGTCCTTGATTGCCGGAAAAAATCGATTCGGATCGAATGACGGCACGGACGCCATTGCGAGAATGTCGCCATTCGCGGGATCGACGATCACTGCCGCGCCGCGCGCCACCTTGCGCAACGCTTCCTCCGCCGCCATCTGCGCCCGCGCATCGATCGTCAACACCACCACTTCCCCTGGCTTGGGCAGGCGATCCCGATCGAGATTCCAAAGCAGGCTCGCCGCAAAAGCCCCCAGCGGGTAGCTCGCCAAAGGCCGCTGGTTTTCCCGAGGCCAATACTCCGCCAGCAGCACGCCGTTCCGATCAACGATCCTGCCGACGCCGGGCTCGGGCCGGATATCCGGCGTGACCGCGCGCGTGAGAAACGTCACCGCGAGCACCGCGGCGGGAATCGCCCCGATGCGCCACCAGCGGCGCGCGCCCGTCGAGAATCCGGCGATCCATTGGATACGGCGGCGCAGCTCGCTCCGGCTCTCGAAGATTCCGAGCGCCTCGGCGCCGCTGGGCGTGAAGCCGGTCGACAGCCTCAGCAGGGCCTCGCCATAAGTTCCACGCTGCGTTTCGCCCGACCGTTTGAGCACCCATTCGTCGCAGGCCAGCTCCCGGTCCGCGCGGATGCGGCGAAACGCGAACCAAAGAACGGGATTGAACCAATGCACGGCGCGCAGCACGGCCAGCAGCATATTGAGATGCACGTCTCCGCGCACCCAGTGGCCCAGCTCATGAAGAAGAATAAGGCGGATTTCTTCGTCGTCGAACGCACGCGTAAACCCCTCCGGCAGCAGCATGTGTGGACAGAACATCCCGGCGACAGCAGGCCCTTCCTGGCCCGGCATCTGCACCAATCTTACCCGTGCTCGTATTCCCAGCCTGGCGCGGCACTCCTCCAGCATATCGCGCAGCCGTTCGTCTTCCGGCTCCCGCAGCCGCTTCAAACGGCGGCGGAACTCGCGATTTTCCCGCACCAGGATGGCCAGCATGACGACTGCGACCAGCCCCCAGATCACTGCGAAGGCTTCCTTCCAATGGATTGCGACCGGCACGACGCCTGTCTCCTCGGCCATTTTCGCCGGGGGTTCCGGCTCGGGGTGAAAGGTCTCGAACGGGCCGGGACCGACCCGAATTTCCGGGATCGAAACAGGCGGCGCCGGCGTGAACCAGTTGAAGACGCTGAGGCGGCTTTCCGGCAGCGCCGGCAGCACCAGCAGAGCAAGCAAAGGCAGCCAGAGCGCGTGCCGCCAGACGGCCGGCAGCCATCGGAGCAAGGCCAGCTGCACCAGCAGGATCAGCCCCACCAGCAGGGACGCCTGCCAGGAGCGCTCGATGATCCAGTCGAAACAAGAGACGAGCGCGTTCATTTCTGCCCTTCCCGCTCGCTCAGGATGCGCTTCAACTCGCGAATCTCCTCCTTTGTGAGATCCGCCTTCGTCGCGAAGTGCACGAGCAGCGGCTTCCCGGCTCCACCGAACACGCGATTCAGAAACGACTCGCTCTCGCTATGGACGCACTGCTCGCGCCGGACGAGCGGATGGTAGAGATAGCGATTCCCGTCCGGCTTCGAGGCCAGGGCGCCCTTCTTGACCAGCCGCGCGAGCAGGGTGCGGATCGTCTGGTGCTTCCATTTCATGCGCTGCGCGAGGCGTTCGATGATCTCCGCCGCGGCCACCGGGGCCGACTCCCATGCAATCTCCATCACGCTCCACTCGGACTCCGAGATTTTCGGTGGATTCTTCATAGCGCCGCACAAATGACTACATATGTAGTCAATGTCAACCACAAATGTAGTCACTAGGCTAATACGCCTAGATGTAACTGGCACGCAGTAGCTCCGCCGCGCGCTCGTCGAGCAGTTCTCGGGCGCGGATCTCGTGGAAACGGTCCACGAGGTCCTCGGGGCGCAAGCGGCGCTTGTCGGCGCCGCGAATGTCGTGGGCGACCTGTCCTTTGTGCAGCATCACGATGCGGCCGCCGAGATTCACGGCCTGCTGCATCGAGTGCGTCACCATGAGCGTCGTGAGCTTTTCGCGGCCCACGACTTCCTCGGTAAGCTGGATCACCTGGTCCGCGCTTTTCGGATCGAGCGCGGCGGTGTGCTCGTCGAGCAGCAGCAGCTTGGGCTTGAGCCAGGTCGCCATGAGGAGCGTGAGCGCCTGGCGCTGCCCGCCGGAGAGCGAACCGATGGCGTTGTCGAGACGGTCCTCGAGCCCCATGCGCAACGTGGCGATGCGGGCCCGCAGCTCGTCCATGAGCCGGCGATTCAACGCCCAGCCCAGCCCGCGGCCGAGCCCGCGGCGCGAGGCGAGGGCGAAGTTTTCCGCGATGGAGAGATTCGGCGCGGTGCCGCTGAAAGGATTCTGGAAAACTCGGCCAATCAGCGCGGCGCGCCGATGCTCGGGCAGCCGCGTGATGTCGACGCCGGCGAGTCGCAGCGAACCGGAATCGACGTAGAACGAGCCGGCCACGGCATTGAGCAGCGTGGACTTGCCCGAACCGTTCATCCCAAGAAGCTGCACGAACGAGCCCTCCTCGACCTCGAGATCGATGCCCTGCAAAGCGCGCACTTCGTTCACGGTGCCGGCGTTGAAGGTTTTGCGAATGTTTTTGAGGGAAAGCATCAGTTTTACAGGAGGGAACAGAGGAAACGGAGAAGGTTATTCATTCGCTCCGGGTAACATCATGCGGTGAACACCGTCGACCAGCTTGGCCGTTCGAAAGTTGATCAACAACCCAATCGGCACATCGACCAACTTCATGTAGCTTAAAAGCTGCGCCTTATGGATGGGAGCGATCGCCTCGACGGATTTCAATTCGAGCAGCACACATCCTTCAACGAGAAGATCGAATCTCAGGGCTTCTTCAAATACGAGGCCTTTGTATTCGACCCGAACAGCTTGCTGACTGAGCACCGCTCGATTGCGGAGTTCGAGTTCGCGCTGCATGCATTTTTCGTAAATCGATTCGATCAATCCCGGCCCTTTCAATCGATGAACCTCTATCGCTGCGCCGATGAGATCTTCGGTCAACGAATTCGCCTTCAGAAAAAGCGGATGCATGCCTTTCCTCCCTTCTCTCCGTTGCCTCCTGTAAAACTCATGCCGTCCTCCGCTTCATTTTTGCGATCAATCCCGGCAGCACGAGCGCGGCGAAGACGAAGATCGCGGTGATGAGCTTGAGGTCGTTCGGATTCAGGCCCGCGCGCAGGGCGATTGCGACGAGTTCGCGGAAGAGCACCGAGCCGAAGATCGCGCCGGTCAGCGTCAGCCCGAGGCTGCGCGTGCCTCCGGTCAGCGCCTCGCCGATGATCACGCTCGCGAGTCCCCACACCACCATGCCGATGCCCATCTGCGCGTCGGCGAAGCCCTGATATTGGGCGAGCAGCGCGCCGGAGAGGGCGATGAGTCCATTCGCCAGCGCGAGGCCGAAGATGCGATAGCCCTCCACGTTCGCGCCGAGCGCGCGGACCATCTGCGCATTGTCGCCGGTCGCGCGCATCGCGGTGCCAATTTCGGTGCGGAAGAAAAAGTAAACCGCCAGCGCCGCCAGAACCGCGCACAGCAGCGCACCGGCCAGCATGCTCAGGTCCGCGGCCGTCACCGCCCATCCGAAAAGATTCACCCGCTCGACTCCGAGCAGCTTTTCGCCGAGCGCGCCGGCTTCGCTCGCGAGCGTGCGATCAGCCATGAGCGGCACGTTGCTCTTGCCCATGATGCGCAGGTTTACCGAGTAGAGCGCGGTCATCACGAGGATACCGGAGAGCAGTGCGTCGATGCGGAACTTCGTGTTGATCACGCCCGTGAGCGACCCGGCGAGGAAGCCTGCGACGAGTGCGGCGAGCGTGGCGAGCGACGGCGGCCAACCCATGACGATGAGCGTGGCCGCGACGGCGGCGCCGAGCGTGATCGAGCCGTCGGTGGTGATGTCCGGCACCGAGAAGATGCGGAACGACACCATCACGCCCATCGCAAGGAGCGACAGGATGAGGCCGATGGTGAGGGCGCCGAGGAGAAGGGTCATGGCGTGCCGGAAACAGGCGCGACCCAGCAGGCGCCGCGCAGGAATTCGCTGTCGCCGCTGCCCTCGGGGTCGCGGGTGTCGTTGAGGAGGTGAAGCACGGCCTGCAGTCCGCCAGCCTCGAAGATCTCCCGCACAGTCTCGTCGAGAACGATGGAGCCTTTGCGGATGGGACGGTAGGGGAAGACGGCGGCATGCACATGGGCCTTCACCGTGCCGTCGGAATCGACCGAACGCAGATGAGCATCCCATTCGGTGCCCGGCCGGGCCACGACGCCGGCGGCCAGGCACACGCTGTCTCGGAAGGACCGTTCGCTTGTGAAATTCAAGCGGTCGCGGATTTCCGGGAAGCCAAACGGATCGCGCACCAATCCCGACGGCGGCTGCCGCAGCGCTGCGCCCACGAGTCCCGCGACTTCCGCCGCCAGCACGAAGGCCGCGGCCGGCGCGCCGGAGTTTTCCAGCATCGCGGCGCAGACTTCCGCCAACGGCACGCCGCGGCATTCCGGCCGCACCTCGAAGCGCAGCAGCAAGCCCGGATCGCCCTCGGCTACGAGCCCGCTCGCCAGCCAGCCCGACGGCACATACGCCTGCTCGGCGAGCAGGAAGTCGGGCCGAAGCGCGCCATTGGTGGGCAGATGCGCCACGCAACCGGCCATGCAGAGCATTTCACCGAGGTTTGCCATCGCTTTCTCCCGCGTCTCCGCCAGGGCGCCCACGCCGAGACCGAAGCGCGGGCGGACAAAGTCGATCTTCTCCCCGCCGGAAACATCGAACGCGCCCTCGCCAATGGCACGAAGCCGCACCGGCACCGCCGATCCATGGCTTTGCCATTTTGCCGACGCGCTCTCGAAACTGCGCACCTCCCTGGCCGCACCGACAACCGGCGCCGGCGCGGCAAGCAGCACGCCGAGACCCGACAATTCGATGACCTTGGCCACGCCGGGCTGGGCGTTGCGCAGGGAGAAGGCTCCCTTGATTGCGAGCAACTGCTTGTAGCCGGAAATGACGACGCGCAGCCCCGCGGAGCTGATGTAATCGACGCCGGCGAAATCCATCACGATGCTATGCTCGCCGCCGCGAATCGCCGACTCCAGCGCGGCCTGCACGGGCTCGGCCCAGGCCGCATCGAGGCGGCCGTTGAGCGTGAGCACGAGCGAATCGTTTTCGTGAGCGCGGTGAATTTCCATCACTAGGGGCGGATCACGGTTTCCATTTCGTCGAGGTAGCCCTGCGGGAGCACGAGGCCGTTCTTCGCGGCATTCGGCAGGCTGGCTTTTTTGACCACGTGCGGCGAGAGCAGGAACGGGATTTTCGCGGGACTCTCGCCGTCCATCACGCGCAGGACCATCTTCGCGGTCTGCAAGCCGCACTCGTGATAATCGCGGCCGAAGGACACCGGCGCACCAAGCTCGGTGGTGGTGCTGTTGAGCGAGAAGAGCGGCTTTTGCGTCTGGTTCGCCGCGCGCGCGATGGCGGTAAAGCCCGCGCTGGTGATGTTGTCGGAAATCTGGACGATCGCGTCGATGGGCCTCCCTGCCAGCGACATCGCGGCGTCGGGCAGCTCGGTGGGCGTGCTCACGGCCACGGTCTCGACCTCGAAGCCCCGGTCGCGCGCATGCGCGACGAAGGTATCCTTGAGATCGACGGAGTTCGCCTCGGCGGGGCAGAAGAGCGTGCCGAGGCGGCGGTATTGCGGGAAGTGCTTGCGCAGCAAGTCGAGCATCTCGTCGGTGGGCGCGAGCACGGACACGCCGGTGACATTCGGGAGGTGATCGTCGAAGGATTTTCCAGCGCCGACGATGACGGGATTCGCGATGAGCGTAAAAATCACCGGGCGATCCTTCACCTTGCGGATGGCCGCCTGGAGCGACGGCGTCGAGATGGGAATGATGATGTCAGCACCATCGGTGAGCGCGGCATCGACGAGGCTGTTGAGCGTGCCCACGTCGCCCTGGGCATTGAGCAGCTTGAACGTGTAGTCGCGACCCTCGACGAGCGGCCATTTCGCCATGCCCTCGCGCAATCCGGCAACAGCCTCTTCGGCCGGGGGCGACTCGGTATACATGATCGCGTAAAGCTTCCACGGATGATCGCGGCGCAGCTTCGGCGCCGGTTCGGCGACGGCTTTGGCCGCCAGGCCGGGCCGCTCTTTTCCGTCGGGCGCGATGATGAGCTTGGCCCGCTGGCGCACGCTTTCGGGCAGCCTCCAGCCGTTCTTTGCGAGTTCGGCGAGCGCCTGCTCGTTGATGATCACGGACTCGGGCAGATAATTGACGATCTCGACCTTCGCCGGATCGAGGCCGTCGAGGACGTCCGCCGCGAGCTCGCCCGCGTGCCGGCCGACCTCGTAATAATCGGCGCCAATGTCGAACAGCGCCCCCTTGCGCGCATTCGGCGGGATCACGCTGAACACGGCGACGCCATTCTTGTTCGCCGCGGCGATGAGCTGGTCGGCGCCGACCATCACCATCACGTCGCCGGGCAGGAAGATCGCCTCGACACCGCGCGCCACCAGCGCCGCGGCCGCCTCGCCCACGCCGGCGGAGGAATCGATCGTCGCCTCCATGAGCTCGATGCCGAGACTGGCGCACACCTTGCGCGCGATTTCGATCTGCGCTTCGGAATTGGCCTCCGCCGCATTCCACACCACGCCGACCCGCTTGAGATCGGGCTTCATCGCGCGGGCGATCTTGAAGGCCGGCTCGACCGGTTGCATCGTGCCGAAGCCGGCCATCCAGGCGGGATGATCGAGCGGGTTCTCGCGGGAAAGTCCCACGCCCGCCGCCCACGGATCACTCACCACGCCGAAGACATGCCGCTTTTGCGTGGTCTTGTTGGCATTCGCCACCGATTGCAGCGCCAGCGTGCTGACCGTGATCAGCAGGTCGGCGTCGCCATTCGCCATGTCGCGGGCAATCGCGGCGCCCGTGGCGGTGTCGCCTTCGGCGTTGGACTTCTTCAACTGCATCGTCTGTCCATCCACGAACCCGCGGTCGCCCAGCGCATCGACCACCCCGCGCACCGCATCGTCGAGCACGGCCTGCGAGGCAGGCTGCGTGAGCGAGATCTTCACCGGTCGATCGCGGTCCTGAGCTTTCTTTGCGGCGCTTTTTCTCGATCCGAGATCAGAGACAAGCAGCAAGGCCGCCGCGCCCAGAATGAGCGCGAGACCAAGAGCAAGACGGCGGCAGACTTCCAGCATTCCGGGAAAAGGCGGAAGCTAGTGATCCGCTGCGAGAGTGGCAAGGCGCGCCCGAAGCTCCGCGATGATGCTCCCCAGCCGGCTGCGAGCGATTTCCGTCGAGAAATGCCGGTGCCCGATCTCGAAATTTTCCCACGCCCACGCCGCCTGTAGCGACGGACTATCGAGCACCTGCCGCACGCGCGCCACGACCTCGTCAGTGATCTTTCCCTCCATTTCAATGGCCTTCAGCCCGGTCGGTGCAATGTCGCTGTCATAGACCGGATAGCGGTTCACCAGCACCGGACGGCCGAAATACACCGCCTCGAGCAGCGCATTGCCGAAGCCCTCCCACGACGACGGATACGTCACGAAATCCGCGTGCGGGTAGACGTCGGCCAGCGTGTAGATCCGGCGACCATCCGCAGCCACTCCGCGCGTCTGCCCGATCCGCCCCGAGAGGAAAATCGCCCGAATGCCCGCGGCGGCGATGCCCGCCTCGACCTCGCGCAGCGCCTCCAGTCCTTCGTCGCCGGCCGGATGGGTGAGCACGAGCACGGCGCGGCGATCCGCCAGTCGCCGCACCAGCTCGATGCTGTGCTCGATGCCCTTGCGCGCAATGATCCGCGTGGGCTGCAGCACCAGCGTCTCGTCGGCGGCGACTCCGATATCCGCGCGAAAGCCCCGCGCGTAGTCATCCGGCTCCGGTAGCGGCACGTCGAAATCGAGCACGTTGGGCACGATCGTCGCAGCGATTCCGAACCGCTCGGCGAACGCATCGCGTTGCCGCGAATTAATGACCACGTGCGCCATGCCGGGCAGGCGCGCGGGAAACGCCTCATCGAGCCAGTCCGCGCAGGCATTCACCGCGAACCGCTCGCGTTCCCAATGAAAATCGTGATGGTGCGCGATCGTCGGCAGGCCGGTCTCCGCGATCAGGTCGGCGATCGCGAGGCCGAGCGGCACGTGCATCGGAATCGCGAGCGCGTTCTGAATGACGAGCAGATCGACTCCGAATCGCTCGACGAACGCGCGAAGCTCCGCCGCGAGGCGGCCGCGCATTTCCTCGACGCGACGCGTCGTTTCCGGGGTCCGCGTCGTCACTCCGAAGAGCTCGGCCTGAATTTCCAGCACCGCGGGGTGATTGAAAAACGCCTCCGGCGCGAGATGGCTGATGGCCGGCGGCGTCTCGAGCTGGCCCGCGGACCAGAAGCACTCCGCGCCGCGCTCCGCGAACATCCGCGCCCATTTGCCCGCCTCGAAACTCACGCCATCCGTGCCCGCGAAGCGCGTGGATACGAAGCCGATGCGGCGGAAGGCGGGATTCATCGGCGGTGATCCTTGCGGATTGAGCTTCCGCAGGCAAAGCCGTATCCCATGGCGAGCGCATGTCCGACTTCTTCCAGACCGGCTCCGTCGCCACGCTCCACCGCCTCGGCGAGCCGGATGTCGCGCGGCTCGAGCGCGAGCTCACCGCCTTCTCCGCCGAGCGGCCCATCGCGCTCGCCCTGCCCTGCCACGTCCGCGAGATCGGCACCCCGGCATTGGAGAACATCCTCCGCCACCTGCGCGAAGTCCCCTACCTCGCCGAGATCGTCGTCGGCCTCGACGGCGCGGACGCCGCCGGCTTCCGCCAGGCCCGCCGCGCCTTCCGTGATTTCGAGATTCCCGTCCGTATCCTCTGGAACGACGGCCCTCGGCTGAAAAAACTCATCGCCCGGCTCCAGGCCGGCGGCCTTGCACCCGGCGAGCCCGGCAAGGGCCGCAACCTCTGGCTCTGCTTCGGCGCGCTGCTCGCCGGCGACCGCGCCCGCGTCGTTGCCGTGCACGACGCCGACATCCTCACCTACGACCGCGGGTTCCTTGCCCGGCTCTGCTACCCGGTCGCCAATCCCACGCTCGGCTTCGATTTCGCGAAGGGCTACAGCGCCCGCTTCTCCGACCGCCTGCACGGCCGCGTCACCCGGCTGCTCTTCACCCCGCTCGTCCGCGCACTGCAGACCATCCTCGGTCCGCACCCGTTCCTGAGCTACCTCGATGCCTTCCGCTACGCGCTCTCCGGCGAGATGTGCATCGATGCCGAAATCCTGCGCCGCATGCGCATGCCTGCCGACTGGGGCGTGGAAGTCGCCATCATCTCGGAGATGTTTCGCGTCGTCGCGCCGAAGGCCGTCTGCCAGGTCGATGTCGCCGAGCGCTACGACCACCGGCACCACCCCATTCGCTCCCGCGCCGGCCGCCACGGGCTCG
This sequence comes from Chthoniobacterales bacterium, assembly GCA_036569045.1. Classification (NCBI taxonomy): domain Bacteria; kingdom Pseudomonadati; phylum Verrucomicrobiota; class Spartobacteria; order Chthoniobacterales; species Chthoniobacterales bacterium. The sequence continues at coordinate 111,832 of DATCRI010000087.1, forward strand.
AGCGCACCGCCACCGATGTCGCCCGCTGCGTCTTCAGCACCCTTGCGCTCCAAGGCGTCGCCCTCAGCCGCGCGCACTTCGACACCCTGCTCGCCGTGTATCTGCGCACCGCCGAGGACGCCATCCGCCACCACTCCGCCGACGCGGAACTCAATGGCCTCGCCCTCGACCGCCACGAGGAGGAAGGCATCGCCGCCCTCTTCGTGAAGAGCCTCCGCGCCGCCGCCGACGATTACCTCGCCGACCCGCTCGGCGCGCCGCTCATCCCGAATTGGAACCGCGTCGAGTCCGCCTGGCCCGGTTTCTTTGGGGAACTCCGCGCCGCCGTGGAGCGGGACAACGGCTGATCTCCCGCAACGACGGCGCCCCGCCGTATGTCTTTCGTGCCTCCGGGTGAGGAGTTACCTCACCGGGTGATTCGGAACACTGCGGCCATCGTGACATTCGGCAAATTGCCGCCGGGATACGTGATGACGAGAGCGTCTGGCTCCTGCTTCCACTTGAGGGAACCGGTGTCGCCGAGCAGCGTCACGGATTTGATCGCCTTCACGTCGGGCGAAGCGGAGCCGAGCGACTTGATGCGGAGTTCCGTGCCAGCTTTCGGCACGGTCATGCAGAATGCGTAGAGCGCGCCATCCTTGCCCACGGTGAAGCGAAAATCCTCGGGCCCGAACGGGAAGTCCGCCTGCGCTCTGCCGAGCGCCCCGCCAGGCAGCTTCCTTGGGGGGCCGCCAGGGCCCTCGCCCAGCACCTTCCAGGCGTGGCTGCCGTAGATGCCGGCGCCGTTCACGCGCATCCACGCACCGACGTCCTCTAGCATCTTGCGGCTGCCATCATCGATCGAGCCATCGGGCAGCAGCGAGATGCAAATGGCCGCGCTCCCATCGCGGGAGCACGCTTCGATGATGTTGCGAATCATGGACTTCGGCTCGTGGGCCAGGCCGGGCCGGTAGAACCAGTCGCCCACCTGGGCCTCGGCGATCCATGCCTGGTCGGTCTTGATGCCGTCGGGCAGACCGCTCTCGGTGGTGTTCACCGTGCCGTTCGTCTTGTCGCGGAATTTGACGATGCTGAAGACATCGACCTTGCCGCGGGTCTTCAGCGTGTAGTTGTAGAAATCGGCGATGACGCGCTGCATGGCGTCAGCCTTGAGGCCGGTGCCCGTGCCCGTGCCGGTGAAGGGCCCCTGGGTGGTGCCGTCGGTGTAGATGAAGTCGGGATTGTAATGGTGGACGACGTCCATCATCCGCAGCGCCCACCATTTCGCATACCACTTCGCATAGTCGAGGTGGCGGGAGAAAATGCCGGGCGTCGGCGGGGCCCATGCGGAATGCGCCGCGGAGTCCACGCTCCTGTATTCGCGGAGGTCCACGCCGTAGAGCATGCGCGGATCGAGGCCCTGCCACCATTTGCCCTTGCCATCGGCGAGCGTGAGATGGCCGTCATACGGCACGCCGGCCTTCGGCCCCTCCTTGTCGCTGCTGTGGGCCGCCTGCCCCCACCACCAGGAATATTCGTGGTGGAAGGACACGCCGTAGCGGAGGCCGGCGGCCTTCGCGGCCTTCGTCCATTCGCCGAGAAGATCGCGTTTCGGGCCGAGGTTCACGGCGTTCCACGGTTGGTATTGGGAATTCCAGAGATCGAACTGGTCGTGGTGGACGCCCTGGATGATGAGATAACGGGCGCCGGCGTCCTTGTAGAGCGCGACGAGTTTCGCCGGGTCGAGCTTGTCGGGATTCCAGACGCGGAGGACGTCCTTGTAGCCGGTTTCGGAAGGATGGCCGAAATCCTTGAGGTGGTTCTTGTAGGCCGGCGTGCCAGGAATGTAGAGCCGGCGCGCATACCAGTCGCCGCTCTGGCCGGAGGCCTGCGGGCCGAAGTGGACCCAGATGCCGAACTTCGCCTCGCGCAGCCAGTCGGGCGTGCCGGGGTAGTTCTTTTCAATGGACTCCCAGGTCGGCTGGAACGGTCCGCTGGCAATGGGCAGGTCCAGCTTCACCTCGGGGAAGCTCTTCAAGTCGCCCATCGGCACGCTATTGATCGGGGCCGGCGCGGGGATGGGCGGAATCGGGCCCAGCGGCGGCAGGTCAGCGGCGAAGGCGGGCAGCGAAAAGGCCAGGGTCAGGAAAAGGAGGGCGGTGGGTTGCGGTCGAGTTGTCATGTGTTGATGGGCGGGGCGAAGATCGAGCTTCCCGATTTCGCTCGGATATTTGACCGCATCCAAGGCGCGGGCGCGATAAGTATCCGTTACAGAGAAAAGGGAAAGGCGAACTCCGAGGTCGTCCCAACTGAAAAGCGTAATCGCGCGGCGAAACCGACACGGAAATCATTGGTATCGATTTCCGCCGTCGGGAGCGGCGCGGGGCAGTCCTTCCTCGGGAACGCCGGATCGAAAGGGCGGGACGGCCGGCTCAAGCCAGCCTCACCCCATACGGCACGAGCGGAAGGAAATGCTGTCGGTTTCCCGTGGCGAGTTGCGCTCCGCAGCGGAGGGCAATGGCGGCGATGAGACAGTCCGCCAGCGAGCGGGATCGGCGACCCGTCAGGTTGAAGAGTTCCGCGCCCTTCTCGGCATCCGCCGGCAGGAGCGGCTCCACCTCTGGAAACAACGTCCGCGCCAGCATCCGACCGCCCGCGTCGAGCGGGCCGCAATGAAATTCCGCCCACGCCACGGCCGAAATGCCCAGCGTCTCGTTCGATCCGATCCATCCGCGCAGCAAGCCTTCTTCGGCGGTCCCGGGCTGGAGAGCGCGGACCAGAAAATTCGTATCGAGGTGAAGCATGGCGATTCAACGCCGCGCGTCGCGCACGGCCGCCATCCACTCGTGGCTCGCGCCCGTATCGATAGCGAGCCGGGCCTGCAGAGCCTCGAACGCCGCGAGGCGCGCCGCAACCGACTCGGGAGAAGTGTCGAGCCGGGCCTCGAGATGCGCCCGCAGAATCTCCTGCTCCCGGCGCGGGAGCCGATCCACCGCGGCCTCGATCTCGGCAAGCGTGCTCATACGCGGACCATACCCGCCTTCGCGCTTTGCCGCAAGGTCACCGGACCTTTGAAGGCGGATTAATACCGAGCAAGGGATTCATCTCACGCAGAGACGCCCTGCCGAGACTTCGGCACTGCAGAGGTCGATGGGCGAGGGCGACAAATGCGCGAAGAACCTCCTTTGCCTGTAGCGGCTTCGCCGTGCGAAGCCCCGCCCGGCAAAGCGTCGCGCACAGCACGACGGCTACAAGGCTCAACTACCCATCGGCGGATACTTCTCGAACTTCGGCAGCGCCGGGTCCATGGCATCGCCCGGGAGGGCGTCGCAGGTCCACACGTCCATCTGCGGGCGGAACGTGCTCGGATCATCCATGCTCGCCGCATGGAGGGCGACGATTTGCGGCGCGATGTCGGGCTTGCCAAAGACCGGCCCGCCGCACTCGGGACAAAACGCCCGCCGCGTCATCCCGCCCGCCTCGCTCGCCGACGCATGCCAGCGCGGCTCGCCCTGCAGCACGCGAAACGCCGCCGCCGGCACGATGACCAGCAGCGAATGCCCCCCGCCGGTCGCCCGCTGGCAATCCCGGCAATGGCAATGCAGCATCAGCGCGGGTTCCGCAGTGGATTCGTAGCGAACCGCGCCGCAAGCGCATCCGCCGTTGAGAGGAAGAGTCGTGTTCATGATGTGTGGAGTGGGTTGCGCGGTTCAGGCCGCGAGGAACTTCGCCAGCCGGCCGATCCAGTTTTTCCAGCCCTCGATGTGGCGGTCGCGCCGCGCGACCTCGGTGAATTTCTCGTGCGTGAGCACCAGCTTCGTGCGCCCGTCGACCTCGTGGAATTCCACGGTGAGCCGCGTCTCGCGGCCCTCCAGCTCGCCGTATTCCGCGCCCGCGCCGTCCTTCTCCCAGTCCCACGTCGAGACCACCTTCTCCGGCGGCAGCACCTCGATGTAGCTGCCCGCCGCGGTGAAATACTCGCCCGACTCGTCGCGCATCTGGATGCGAAATTTCCCGCCCGCGCGCAGGTCCATCGTCACAGATTCGATCGTCATCTCGTCGCCCAGGCTCAGCCACTGCTCCATGCGGTCGGGCTCGGTCCACGCCTTCCACACGAGCTCGCGCGGCGCGTCGAATTCACGGCTGATCACGAGCTTGTGGCTCGTCGCCTCGAGGTAATCCCTCAACTCCTCGCCCACGATCGACGTCCAGCCCGCGAGGAAATTCTCGCGATTGAAATCCGGATGCTGCGGGAAGGTCTCCAGCCCCTCGTGCGTGAGCCTGAACCGCGTCTCCTCGCCTTCGGGAGAAAGCTCCATCGTCACGAGCGACTCGCCCGCCTCGCCCTCGTAGCGCCACGTGAAGGCGAGCTTGCGCTGCGGGATCACCTCCGTCACCTCGCAGCGGTGATCGTAGATGCGGCCCGCGTGCTCGACGACGAATTGAAATTTGAACCCGACCTCCGGCCGGAAATCCGGCAGGTCGAAATACCAGACGCGCATGGCGTCCGCGTTGGTGATGGCGTGCCAGACCTGCGAGGCCGGCGCGCGGAAGGTCCGCTCGACGACGAGCGGCGTGAGGATGGGTGTGGTCATGCTTTTTTCTCCTTGGCTTGGATTTGCTGCAAATATTCGTCGAGCCGGTCGAGGCTCCCCTCCCAGAACCGGCGATACTCCTCGATCCAGAGCAGCGCGTTGCGCATCGGCGCCGCCTCCAGCCTGAGCTGGTGCACCCGGCCGTCGCGCCGCCGGCGGATCAACCCCGCGTTCTCCAGCACGCGCAAGTGCTTCGACACCGCCGGCAGCGACATGCGGTGCGGCCGAGCCAGGTCCGTCACGCACCGGTCGCCCTTCGCCAATTCCTCCAGCATGCGTCGGCGCGTCGGATCGGCCAGCGCCGCGAAAGTGCGGTCGAGAAGGCGCGGAGAACATTTAACCATATGGTTAAATGTATCGGAAATTTCCTCGCGTGCGCAATCCTTTTTTCTCATGCCCGCGCCGCGACCGGCCGGCAACGCGTCAGCGCAGCCCCAGCCCACCGCGCGATCAACCCTCCGCCATGCGTCGCGCCAGGCGCGACCGCCCCGGCACTCAGGCGAACTTATGGCCCGGCGGCACTGCGAACCCCACGCTGAAGCGGTTCCAGCTGTTGATCGCCACAATCGCGAGCGTGAGCTTCACCATCTCCTCCTCGCTGAATTCCTCGCGCACCACCTCGAAATCCTCGTCGTCCACCGGCCCGTCGGACAACCGCGTGAGCGCCTCCGTCCAAAGCAGCGCCGCCCGCTCGCGCGGCGTGAAGCACGTCGCCTCGGGCCACACGCACACGAGCGCCAGCCGCTCCTCCTTCTCGCCCGCCTTTCGTGCATCGCGCGAGTGCATGTCCACGCAAAACGCGCAGCCGTTGATCTGCGAAGCTCGCAGCTTCACAAGCTCGTAGAGCGAGGGCTCCAGCCCGGTCGAGCTGGCGGCCTTCTCGAGCGCATACATGGCGTGGATGACGGGTTGCGAGGCTTTCCAATAGGCGAGGCGAGGTTCCGTATTCATGGGGAAAATTCCAATCCCCGCACTGCGCCGAAGCAAGGCTCAATCCGGCCGCCGCCGCGCTCGCTTTCCCGCCTGGGCAGGATCGAGGGCGCGGGATTTTGCGGAAATCCCTTTGCGTGGCGCGGGGGGGGTTTCGTAGGCTGCCGCGCGCGCCCGCTCTCACCCGGAAGGCGCACACACCCACCGACGTCCAGTGAGGCGTCACTCTCTCGCCATGCCCAAAGATTCTTCGATCCGTAAAATTCTCCTCATCGGCTCCGGCCCCATCATCATTGGGCAGGGGTGCGAGTTCGACTACTCCGGCGTCCAGGCCTGCAAGGCCCTGAAGGAGGAAGGCTACCAGGTGGTGCTCGTAAACTCGAATCCGGCGACGATCATGACCGATCCGGAATTCGCGGATCGCACCTACATCGAGCCGATCACCCCGGCCGTCGTCGAAAAGATCCTCGAGCGCGAACGCCCCGACGCCCTGCTGCCCACGCTCGGCGGCCAGACGGCGCTGAATTGCGCGATGGATCTGCACCACTCCGGCGTGCTGGAGAAATATGGCGTGCGGCTGATCGGCGCGAATGCGGAGGCGATCAAGCGCGGCGAGGACCGCCAGCTTTTCAAGGACATCATGCTCGAGATCGGGCTGGACGTTCCGAAATCCGGCACCGCGCACTCGATGGCGGAGGCCCAGGAGGTGGCGGCGCACATCGGCACGATGCCGCTCATCATTCGCCCGGCCTTCACGCTCGGCGGCACGGGCGGCGGCATCGCCTACAATCGCGACGAATTCGAGGAGATCGTGAAACGCGGTCTCGACCTCTCGCCGACGACCGAGGTGCTCATCGAGGAATCGCTGCTCGGCTGGAAGGAATACGAAATGGAAGTCATGCGCGACCGAGCGGACAACTGCGTCGTCATCTGCTCGATCGAGAATTTCGACCCGATGGGCGTGCACACCGGCGACTCGATCACCGTGGCGCCGATCCAGACGCTGACGGACAAGGAATACCAGTGCATGCGCGACGCGTCGTTTGCCGTCATCCGCGCGATCGGCGTGGAAACGGGCGGCTCGAACATCCAGTTCGCCACGCACCCGCAGACGGGCCGCATGATCGTCATCGAAATGAACCCGCGGGTGTCGCGGAGTTCCGCGCTGGCCTCGAAGGCGACCGGCTTCCCGATCGCGAAGATCGCCGCGAAACTCGCGGTGGGCTACACGCTCGACGAGCTCAAGAACGACATCACGCGCGAGACGCCGGCGTGTTTCGAGCCGACGATCGACTACGTCGTCACGAAGATCCCGCGGTTCACGTTCGAGAAATTCCCGCAGGCCGACCCGACGCTCACGACGCAGATGAAGAGCGTGGGCGAGGCGATGGCCATCGGCCGCACGTTCAAGGAGTCGTTCCAGAAGGCGCTGCGCTCGCTGGAGATCGGCCGCTTTGGCTTCGGCAGCGATGGCAAGGACGCGACGTTCGACATTCCCGAGCTCGAGCGCCTGCTGCGCGTGCCCACGGTGGGCCGCGTCTTCGCGATCCACGCCGCGTTCCGCTCCGGCTACAGCGTGGAGAAGATTCACGAGCTGTCGCGGATCGATCCGTGGTTCCTCCACAACCTTCGAGAGATCGCGGACTTCGAATTCACCGGCGACAACTGGCGCAAGGCGAAGAAGCTCGGCTTCAGCGACCGCCAGCTCGGCGTGCTCACGGGCAGGCCCGAGTCGGAGATTCGCAAGGCGCGCAAGGCGGCCGGGGTGCTGCCGACGTATCGCCTCGTCGACACGTGCGCGGCGGAGTTCGAGGCCTACACGCCATATTTTTATTCGACCTACGGCGACGAGGACGAAGCGCGCCCGACCGACAAGAAGAAGGTGATGATCCTCGGCGGCGGGCCAAACCGCATCGGCCAGGGCATCGAGTTCGACTACTGCTGCGTGCACGCCGCCTTCGCGCTCAAGGAAGAGGGCTGGGAGACGATCATGGTGAACTCGAACCCGGAGACGGTTTCGACGGACTACGACACCAGCGACAAGCTGTTCTTCGAGCCGCTCACGCTCGAGGACGTGCTGAACATCTACGAGAACGAGAAATGCGACGCCGTCGTCGTGCAATTCGGCGGGCAGACACCGCTGAACCTCGCCGCCGCGCTCCAGGCGAACGGCTGCAACATCATCGGCACGCAGCCGAAGAGCATCGAGATGGCGGAAGACCGCAAGCACTTCGCCGCGATGCTGGATAAACTGGGCCTCCAGCAGACGCCCGGCGGCACCGCGACGAATGAGGACGAAGCCGTGGCCGTGGCCGCGAAGATCGGCTACCCCGTGCTCGTGCGCCCGAGCTTCGTGCTCGGCGGTCGCGCGATGGAAATCGTCTACAACGAGGACGACCTGCGCGGCTACATCGAGCGTGCCGCCGAGGCCAGCCCCGAGCGCCCGATCCTCGTCGATCGTTTCCTCGAAGACGCCACCGAGGTCGACGTCGATTGCATCGCCGACGGCGAGACGTGCGTGATCGGCGGCATCATGGAGCACATCGAGCAGGCTGGCATTCACTCCGGCGACAGCGCGTGCGTCATTCCCACCTTTTCGCTCACCGAAAAATCGCTTGAGACAATCAAGGCCGCCACGAAAGCAATGGCGAAGGAGCTCGAAGTCCGCGGCCTCATGAACGTCCAGTTCGCCGTGAAGGACGAGCAGGTCTACATCATCGAGGTGAACCCGCGCGCCAGCCGCACGTCCCCCTTCGTCGGCAAGGCCATCGGCGTGCCGCTCCCGAAGCTGGCTGCGAAGATCATGGCCGGCAGGACGCTCAAGGAGCTCGGCTTCACCGAGGAGATCGTGCCCGCGCATTTCTCCGTGAAGGAAGCCGTCTTCCCGTTCATCAAGTTCCCCGGCATCGACATCACGCTCGGGCCGGAGATGCGCTCAACCGGCGAAGTGATGGGCATCGACGGCGACTTCGGCAGCGCCTACGCGAAGGCCCAGATGGCCGCCGCGCCCGCCCTGCCCGACGGCGGCAACGTCTTCATCAGCGTGAAGGACCGCGACAAGGCGGCCGTCGCGCCGATTGCCCGGGAGTTTGCCGACCTCGGTTTCAAGCTCTTCGCCACCGCCGGCACGGCCAGCGTGCTGAAGGAAGCCGGCCTCGAGGCCACCGTGCTCCAGCGCCTGAACGAAGGTCGCCCGACCGCCCTCGACATGATCAAGAACGGCGACATCCACTTCATCGTGAACACACCGAGTGGCGAGCAACCCCGCAAGGACGAGGTCGTGATCCGGAGCGCCGCCGTGGCGAACCGCGTCGCGACGATGACCACCCTGCGCGCCGCCCGAGCCAGCGCCGCCGCGATCCGCGCCATTCGCGAACGCGGCCTCAAGGTCAAGAGCCTGCAGGAATACCACGGGTAGGGGCTTCCGACTCGCCCGATCCGCACGGGCACTCGATGGAGTCTGTGCTCGTCTGGTAAATGCAAGCCAGATGAGCATAGTCAATCTTTCCATCATTTAAACTTGTCTCCAAGTCGGGCATTCCTGACTCTCCGCCTTCGGAGAAGAGCATGCCCCCCCGAAACTTTCGCGTGCCAAGAAGATTACTTCGCAAAGAAATTCTCTTTCTTGCTGCCGGGGGATTCATACTTACCGCCCAGGCAGGCACGCCGCCGAGCAACGATTCCTTCGCGGATCGCACGAACCTTTCTGGGCGGTCGGTCGTCGTTTCGACATACAACACGTATTCGACTACAGAGCCGGGGGAGCCCTCCATCGGCAAGTTGATTGCGACAAAATCCCTCTGGTGGTCGTGGACAGCACCCTATACCGGCCTGGCGAATTTTAGCACTTATGGCAGCGGTTCTCCGCTCGCACTCGGCGTCTTCCTCGGGAACTCCCTGAAATCGCTAAGCACCGTAGGCATCTCGAATGCCACACCCTGGACGCTGCGTTATTACTCCTCCTATCCCTTTTACTATTCCTATCAGCGCATGAACGGCGATGCTGTGAACGTGCCGGTGCGCAGCGGAGAAACCTACCAGATTCTCGTCGCGGAGCCCGTCTTCGCGAGCGATACCGCAGACTCCACAAACCACGTCGTGCTGGGCATCAATCAAGCTCCCGCCATCCTCTCCGCTGGCTCTGTGAATGGAGCATTGAGCCAGAGCCTTTCCTATCAAATCAACGCGAGCCACGCGCCTGCAAGTTACAGCGCTCAAGGCCTGCCGCCAGGCTTGTCACTGGATGCTTACACTGGGCTTATTAGCGGAACCCCCACGGCGACCGGCGTGTTCGACGCCACGATTTCTGCGACGAATCCCGGAGGCACGGGCAGTGCAATTGTTCGCTTCGAGATCGCGAAGGCAGATACCACTGCGCGCGCGCCGGAGCTGGCCTGGGGCTACGCCGTTGCGGATGGCACGGTGGGACAAAGTTTCAGTTACTCTTCCATCAGCGCCAAAAATACACCGACGGAATTTACAACGGACTCCCTGCCGCCCGGATTGACTTGGTATGTGAGTTCCCTCGGCTCGGCGACGGCTTCTGCTTACCCCTCCGGCACGCCTACTCAAGCCGGCATTTTCAAAACTACGGTTCGCGCCGCAAACGCCGTCGGCTCCGCGGAAGCATACGTGACATACCGCATTCGCGAAAAGCCGCCCGTGCCGGTGCTGCAAAGCGCAGCCGCTGCCTATGGCAAGGTAAGGACGTCCTTTTCCTATTCGCTGTATGGGAGCAACATGACGGACGGCACTTACGAGTGCGGGACGCTGCCAGCTGGGCTGCAAATGTCCACACTCGGTTCCATTTCCGGGACGCCGACCGAGGCCGGCACCTTCGAAATTCCCGTCAAGGTGACCAATGCCGCCGGCTCCACAACTGGCACGCTCACTCTCAACATCGCGGCAGCGGATGCTGCTCCGCCGCCTGTCAAAGCTCCCGTCATTACAAGCCCCGCAGGAGCCAGTGGCAATGTGGGCACCTCCTTTTATTATGCGACCAACGCCAACACCCCGGGCGCGCAATACACGGCGAGCGGCCTGCCGGACGGCCTGACGATCAACCCGACCACCGGCGTCATTTCCGGCTCGCCCAAAGCGAGCGGAAATTACACGGCGACCATCACCGCGAGCAACGAGCTCGGCACGAGCACGACGACGCTGACTCTTTCCATCGGCATCCAGAGCCTCTTTGGCCTTAGCTCGCCGACCATGGCAAAGGGCGTCGTCGGCAAATCTTTCAGCTACCAGCTCATGGCCGGCACTCCCTCCTATCCTGGTCCCTCATATTCTTCGAGTTCCTTTAAAACCACGGTGCCGACTGCAGCCCTACCTCCAGGCCTCAGCTACACCCCTTCCAGTTATCAATCTTATCCCTATTACAATTTTCTCGGGACCATCACCGGCAGACCGACGACACCCGGCATTTACCGCGTGCCAGTCACTACGGTTTATCAAAATCTCACCGCTCAGGCAGTCCTTACGATTGTCGTCTCGGAGACAGTCACCCAGCCTCCGATCATCACCAGCTCGGCTTCGGCCCAAGGAAAGGTCGGTCAGAGTTTTTCCTATTCCACCAGCGTATCCAATTACGCCGGAAGCTACGCGGCGAGTGGTCTCCCAGCCGGATTGAGCATCAATGCCAGCACGGGAGCGATTTCCGGCACGCCCACACAAACGGGAACCTATGTCGTCGATCTCTCCGCAACGAACGCGGTCGGCACGAGCCACGCCAAGCTTACGATCTTCATCGGCCCCACACCCACGGGAACGTTTTACTCCAACACAGCCTACGAAGGGACTGTTGGCATCTCGCTTTCCATCTGGATCAGTTATTCCAATCCCACTTCCGACACGCCGACCTACGCAGCCGAGGATCTGCCACCCGGGTTGCAACTCTCAGCCACCGGTTACATCTCCGGCACCCCCACTACTGCAGGCACCTATCCTGTCACCATTTCCGCCACGAATGCCGGAGGCACGACGAGCATCGTGCAGACGTTCCTCATTCACGCTGCGCCCAAGCCGCCAGTCCTCACCAGTGACCTCATGGCTACGGGCAATGTCGGCGCGTCATTTTCCTATTCCCCTTACACTTCCTCGGCGGGATCAGTGACTTACGAGTTCGGCCAGATGCCACCCGGCTTGACGGTCAGTAACGGCTGGATCTCTGGCAAGCCAACTCAGTCGGGGACCTACGAGATTCCCATCATAGCTGCAAACGCGGGTGGCTCGACCTCCGGCGTCCTCACGTTGAAAATCGGGCCGCCAGTGCCACCAAGCCTGTCCACAACTGTCTCTGCACTGGCGCCGCGCGGACAAAATTTTTCCAAGTCGTTTTACCCCTCCAACACCACGAGCGCCTCGGTCTCGGGCACGTTGCCGGCGGGCATCACCTTCAACGCGCAGAATTTTCAGCTCTCGGGCACGCCGACCGAGAACGGCGTCTTTCCCCTGGAAATCATACTGAACGGCCCGGGCGGCACGATCACCGTGCCCTTCACGCTCTATGTCACGCCACCGCCGCTACCAGTGGTCACCAGCTCGCTGATCGCGAATTTTAGCTCTTCGACTTACAGCTATTTTTATGCGGACAACTACCCGACGGCTTTTTCCGCACAGGGTCTGCCGACGGGGCTCACTTTTTCTAACGAATCCAGCTACGCCTACGCCTATAAATCCGGGGGCTTCGCGTCTCAAGGGCTGGTTCCTGCCACGATTACAGCGACGAATTTCACCGGCTCCAGCTCGGCAGTCGTCCATTTCACGAGCAACTCGAACCTTCAGTATGATTTCGGCAAGGCGATGGCGGAAGGCATCGTGGGCGAAGCCTTTTCTTATACGCTCTACTCCGGCTCGAACACCTTCATGACGGGCCGCGCGTATTTCGCGACAAACCTGCCTCCGGGCCTCGCCATCGACTCCACGACCGGAAAGATCACTGGAACACCCACGACGGCAGGCACCTACGCCGTAAATATCACCGCCACCCACAGCTCGTATGTGTCGCTTTCGTTCACACTCATGATTCGCGTGAAAGCTACGCCCGAGCTTCTTGTCATCACGTCGAACAACGTGATCACCGCTACGCCCGGTCAGTCGATAAGTTACTGGATAGAGACATCCGGAAAGGCCACCAGCTACGCGCTCACCCCCATTCCGCCGGGCCTCACCTTTGATTCCACCACGGGAAAATTGAGCGGCACGCCCACCACGGCCGGGGAATACAAAGTTCAGGTCAGTGCCACGAATGCCGCCGGCACGCGCTCCGCGAATGTCCTTGTGCGAATCGCCACGACACCCGCGGCGCCGATCTTTTATTCGGATCTGAGTCTCCAAGGCTCGGTCGGCGATAGCTTCAGCTCGTATCTCTCGGCGTCGGACAGTCCGACGAGCTACGCGGCAAGCGGGTTACCGCCGGGGATCACTCTCAAGACATCGACGGGCGAGCTCTCCGGCACGCCAACGGCCGCCGGAACTTATCTCGCACAAGTCCAGGCCGTGAACGCTGGCGGCACGACGACCGCGAAGCTCGCCTTCGTTGTTCTGGAGCAGCAGACCCCTATCATTTCCACCGACACCGAGCAGATCGGCACAGTGGGCGACTCCTTCTCTTGCACACTCTCGGCTTTGCACACACCGACCTCCTTCACGGCCTCAAACCTCCCACCCGGGCTTTCCCTGGATTCCGCAATAGGTAAGATATCTGGAACGCCGACTCAGGCCGGAGATTATCTCGTGCCCGTGATGGCATCAAATGCGACCGCCTCCGGAGCCGCGACGCTCACTCTGCGCATTCAACCTCGCGTTCCAGGTTGGTTGTCCTCCGCGGCGGCAGCGCAAGGTCTAGTGGGCGAAAAGCTCTCCATCTCGCTCTATGCCTCGCAGTCGAACTCGACATTTTCCGCCGAGAACCTTCCCGATGGCCTTTCGCTATCGTCCGCTGGCACGACCATTACCGGCATTCCTACGGTTGCAGGCCAATACGAAATCCCCGTTCATGTGAAGCGGGGCGACACGGAGACCACCTCGATTCTTTCTCTTACCATCGCCGCAACGCCCACGGCGCCACCGACCATTACCAGCGCGCTCACGGCATTCGTCGGCTCCGGCTATAGTTACACCCTCTCAACCACAAACCTCCCCACTTCTCTCGGGGTCGAAAATCTGCCGACCGGCGTCACATTCGATCCCACAACCGGCGTCATCTCCGGCACTCCGAAAACCTCTGGTGCCACGGACATCACCATCACAGCCGACAACGCTATAGGACAAAGCACAGCGACCGTGCGACTCGTCACCATCGCGCCGCCCACATCCATCGTCACCACGAACGCGAATATTTATGCCACCGCAAGCATGGCCTTCGCTTACCCAATAGCGTTGAGCACCGAGGTTTACGACCCTTTCTCATATTACTACTACCCACCCTACTTCCCCTACAGTGGCCCCACGGCGTTGCCTCCGACAATTACTGCGCGCGGCCTGCCGCCGGGCATGTTCTTCAACCCCCTCACGCAGCAAATCGAAGGCACCGCCACTGCGGCCGGAGATTATTCCGTGGAGCTGACCGCCAGCACGGCTCTCGCCGAGACCACCACGCATATCACGCTTCACGTCAGCGAATCTCCCTCTGCTCCCTCGTCAACACTTCAAGTTTCCTCGGGCCTGGATCTCGACACCTTCGGCGCCGTGGGCTCGACTTTCTCACTGAATATCTTCCCCGTCGGCCTGGCCACGGAGCTTGTCTCTACCGAACTGCCGCCCGGCATCGTTCTCTCGAAGGAATACGGTATCTCGAACGGCTTCCGCACGCTTATTGGAAAACTCTCCGGCAGCCCGACGAAATCCGGCGTCTATCCCGTAAAGTTCACGTTCTCGAACGCGGAGCAAAGCGCCAGCGCCATCGTGACCATTGTCATTCCCGAAGTGCCCGAACTTCCCGTCTTTTCGGGAGCTGTAGCCGCCTCCGGCACGGTCGGCAAAAACTTCTCCTACTACATCGGCGACGGCTCCGGCTATCTCCTCAACAACGCCGCCACCGCATACGGCCTTGCCGACGCGCCGCCCGGCCTGAAATTCGATCTGCAATCTCACCAAATCACGGGCACCCCGACGCAGCACGGCACGTTTTTCGTTCCGGTCTCCCTCACAAATGCCGGCGGCACCACGGAGGCGACCCTCACGATCTCGATTGCCAGCGAAGAACCCGCAATTCCCCAGATCATCGGCTCAAGCGGCACTTTACAGGCTGGTGAGGTCGGCTACATCGGCGAGACATTCACCCTTTCTCTTAAGGCCGACAGCCCCCTGGCCGATCTTACAATCTCGAATCTTCCCGCGGGCCTGATCCTCCAGAAAAAAGCCGATGGTTTCTGGACGCTTACCGGCACTCCGACGAAAATCGGCACGTCCCATCTTCTCCTCACGGCCACAAACGCTGCCGGCACCAGCACGATCCCACTCACGCTGAATGTCCGGAGCCTTGACGAGAGCACGCCGCTCCCTCCACCCGAGCCCAGCCCAGCCTCGACGCCGAAGCCGATTGATTCGACTCCTCCCAGTTTGGTCGTTCAGAGCCCCAGCCTCGTCCTCACGAAGAAGTCGTCACTGCTCGTGCGGGGTCGCGTTCTGCACAGGAAGTCCGGAATCACGGTGACGGCACGCTGGGTCAACACTCTTCCCTGGCGGAAAATTCGCGTCTCTCCATCCGGCAAATTCTCCGTTCTTGTGAGTCCGTTACCCAAAGGTCTCTGCATATTGACGATTCGTCTGGAAAATTCGTCCGGCAGGAAAAGCGTAAAGAAAATCAAAATCTACCGCAGCTGAGCCGGCGTCTTACTTCTGATACGACGCGCCGAAGTATTTCGCGCCAAGCTTGTCGAAGTAGCCGGCTTCAAAAAGGAGCAGGAGCTGCAAGTTGATCGGCTCGCGCAGCGGACTGCTCTGCGACACCGCGAATCCGTAGTTCACGGGATCGAAGACCGGGCCGACTTCGCGCACGGGAAGCCGCGGATTCATGAAATCGAAGTATTGCACCACCGGGGCGTCGCCGACCACGCATTGCACCTTGTACTTGAGCAGGTCATCGACCGCCGCATCGAGCGTGGGGAACGCCGAGTAGTTGAGATTGTGGAGCCGGGCGTAGGTCTCGCTCTGGGAACCGGTGACGAGGCCGATCGACTTGCTCGGCAAATCCTCGGGGCCATGGATGTGGCCCTGGAGCAGGTCCGCAGTCATCGATGCCGAGAAAATACTCTGCACGTAGACCACCACGAAGAGGCTGGCGACCATCCAGCCCACGAGCACGAGCCGGCCGAGCACGCCCGAAAAACCTTTGTAGGACGATTTGCCGAGCACGAGCCCCATCACGTAGTAGAAGGACTCCGCGAGCCCCGCGCCGCGGGTTTGCGGAAAATCGGGATTGTGCCGCCGCTCGAAGGCGGCCACCACGAAGGTCGCGAGGATCACACCCAGGAAGACACCGCCGAGCACGCGCAAGTGCTCCGGCGCGCACAAGCGCGCAAAGACCTTGGCGAGGTGTCCGTGCTCTTCGTTGACCATGATCTGCAGGCCCGCGCGGTAAAAAGGCTGGGAAAACTCCACGCGCTTTTCGCGCTCGCTCGTGATGCTGGTGTCGCCTACGACGATGTCACATTGGCCGGCGGCAAGGGCTTCGATCGCGGCGTCCATCGTCTCGAAACGCTGGAACGATCCCGCCGGCCAGCCATTCGAGGCTGCCACGCTCTGCCAAAGCTCGATCGAGAATCCCTCGAGCTGACCATCCTTTGCGGTCATCACGAACGGCGGCGAACCTGCGACCGCCACGCGCAGCGGAGCCGGCGATGGTGACGGAGCGGGCGTCTGCGCCCGGGCGGTGAGGCAGGCAAGAAACAGGCAAAGGCAGAAAAGGCCGCGCGTCATGAATTCGGCGGCATGCTGGCGGATTTTCCCCCGCCCGAAAAGTCGGGATTGGCGACCGCCCCTCCGCGCCCTACCCTCCAGGCTCCCCCCAATGAAACTTTCACACGCCCTCCTGCTCGCGGCCGCCGTCGCGACGACGACCGCCTTCCTCGCCGCCCCCGACGCCTCGTTTCCGGTGACGATCACGGTCGACGCCGCAAAACCCGTCGGCGCGATGAAGCCGATCTGGCGCTTCTTCGGCGCGGACGAGCCGAACTACGCCACGATGAAGGACGGCAGGAAGCTCCTCGCGGACATCGGCAGCCTCCGCCCCGGCGACACCTATTTCCGCACGCACAATCTCCTGTGCACCGGCGACGGCACCCCCGCCCTCAAATGGGGCAGCACGAATGCCTACACCGAGGACGCCTCCGGAAATCCCGTTTACGATTGGAAGATCCTCGACGAAATTTTCGACACCTACCTCGAGCGCGGCGTCCGCCCCTTCGCGCAGATCGGCTTCATGCCGAAGGCGCTCTCGATCCACCCGGAGCCCTACCAGCACCACTGGAAGCCGGGCCTGAAATACGGGGAGATCATCACCGGCTGGGCCTACCCGCCGAAGGATTACGACAAATGGCGGGAGCTCGTTTACCAGTGGGTGAAGCACTGCGTCGATCGCTACGGCCGCGCCGAGGTCGAGAAATGGTATTGGGAAGTCTGGAACGAACCGAATGGCTCCTACTGGAAGGCGACGCCGGAGGAGTTCTACAAGCTGCACGACTACGCCATCGACGGCGTGCGCCGCGCCCTGCCCACCGCGCGCGTCGGCGGTCCCGACGTCGCCGGCTCCGGCGGCAAGTTCATGGACGGCTTCCTTAAGCACGTCGTCAGTGGCAAAAACTACGCGACCGGCGAGATCGGCACGCCGACGGACTTCCTCGCCTTTCACGCCAAGGGGTCGCCCACGTTCGTCGACGGCCATGTGCGCCTTGGCATCGCGAACCAGCTGCGGACCATCGATGACGGCTTTGCAAGAATCGCCGCCATTCCCGAGCTGAAAACCAAGCCCATCGTCATCGGGGAGTCCGATCCCGACGGCTGCGCCGCCTGCCAGGGCCCCCAGCTCGGCTACCGAAACACGACGATGTATTCCAGCTACACCGCCGCCGTCTTCGCCCGCAAATACGAGCTCGCCGACCGCCACGGAGTCGATCTCGACGGAGCGCTCACCTGGGCCTTCGAGTTCGAGGACCAGCCCTTCTTCGCCGGCTTCCGCGTGCTCGCCTCGAATGGCATCACCCTTCCCGTCTTCAACGTCTTCCGCATGTTCCGCGAGATGGGCGGTCAGCGCGTCGCCGTCGAAAGCACCGCAGGCGTTCCCCTCGACGCCATGATGAAGGACGGCGTCCGCAAGGCGCCCGACGTGAACGCCCTCGCCAGCCTTGAAGACCACAAACTTGCCCTTCTCGTCTGGCACTACCACGACGACGACATCGCCGGCCCCGCCGCCGATGTCACGCTCGACCTCACGGGCCTCCCCGCCGGGGCGAAGAAGGCGAAAATCCGCCAATTCCTCATCGACGAAACCCACAGCAACGCCTTCACCGCGTGGAAGAAACAGGGCTCACCCGCCGCGCCGTCCCCGGCCCAATACGCCGAACTCGAGGCCGCCAGCCAGCTCGCCTCGGTCACGCCGCCAGCCCTCGCCGCCGGCGAAAAGAATCAACTCACGCTCAAGTTTCCCCTGCCCCGCCAGGCCGTCAGCCTGCTCGTGCTCGAGTGGTAACCGGCGCTTGACGCCGCAGTGCCGCTGCGCGTGACTTCTCTCGATGCCGGAACTCGGGAAAACGTTGGTCATCGCAGGCCTCGCGCTCGCCGCCATCGGCGCGCTCCTGTGGCTCGGCCGCGGCTTCCGGCTGCCTGGCGACATTTTCGTCCAGCGCGGCGGCTTCAGCTTCGCCTTCCCGATCGTCACTTGCCTCGTCATCAGCATCGTGCTCACGATCCTGCTGAACATCTTCCGCCGCTGAGCATGCCGCGCCGTGTCCTTCTCCTGCCCATCGGCAGCTCCGGCGACGTGAATCCTTTTCTCTGGCTCGGTCGATTGCTCCGCGCCCGCGGACACGAGGTCACCGTCGTGGCGAATCCCGTCTTCGCCGACGCCATTCGCGCGCTCGGGCTTCGCCACATTCCCTTCGGCGACGAGACGGAGTTCCGCTCGCTGCTCGATCACCCCGATGTCTGGCATCCGCTCAAGGGACCGCCGCTCGTGCTCCGCTTTGCCGGCGAAGTCACCGGGCGCCACTTCGATCTCATCGCATCGGAGATGCGCGACGGCGACCAGCCACTCGTCCTCGCGCCAGCCACCGCCTTCGGCGCCCGCCTCGCCCGCGAGAAATTCGGATTCCCGTTGATCAGCGTCCATCTGCAGCCCTGTATTTTCCTCAGCGTGGGCGACACGCCTCTCGTCGGCCGGGGTCTCGACTGGATCCGAAAACTCCCATCGGGACTCAAGCGCGCGGTCTTCGCGCTCATCCGAGCCCGCATCGGCCGGGAAGTGAATCCCGGCGTGCGCCGCGCCTGCAAGGTCGTCGGCATCCCGGCCCCGCGAAACGCCTTCACCGAGTGGTGGCAATCCCCCGACGGCGGCCTCTGCCTCTGGCCCGAATGGTTCGGCCCGCCGCAGCCCGAGTGGGGTCCACAGGTCGTCAACGCCGGCTTCCCGCTCTACGATCTCGCGGACCAGATCGCTCTGCCGCCCGCGCTCGAGGCCTTCCTCACAGCCGGCCCGCCGCCCCTTCTCTTCACCCCCGGCACCGCCATGTCGCAGGGCACGCAATTCTTCGAGACCGCTTTGGCAGCATGCCGGCGCGGTGGCCATCGCGCCATCTTCGCGACGAAATTTCCCGACAGGCTTCCCGCGAACCTTCCCTCGGAAATCTTTCACGCCGCCTACGTGCCATTCAGCACGCTCCTGCCGCGCTGCGCGGCCATCGTCCACCACGGCGGCATCGGCACCACCTCGCAGGCCCTTGCCGCCGGCATTCCGCAGCTCATCCGTCCGTTCTCACACGATCAGCCGGACAACGCCTCCCGCGTGCAGCGGCTCGGCGTCGGCGAAGCCATCCGACCCGACGACTTTACCGAGGCCCATCTCACCCGCACCCTGGGCGCCCTCCTGACCAACGAGCCGCTGAAATCCCGCGCCGCCGCCCTCGCCACTCGCCTCCGCGCGGAATCCGCCGCCGATCGCGTCTTCACCGCCCTCGCCTCGCATCTTCATGCCGCCTGAAGATTTTCCCATCGCCGATTACCTCGCTCGCATCGGCTACGCAGGCCCGCTCGAGCCCGCGCCGTCTACTCTCTCCGCGCTCCACCGCCACCAGATCCTCGCGATCCCCTTCGAGAATCTCGATCCACTCGGCGGACGGCCCGTATCCCTCGAGCCGTCCGCCCTCGTTGAGAAACTCATCCGGCAGCGACGCGGCGGCCATTGCTTCGAGCTGAACGGTCTCTTCCTGCTCGCCCTCACCGCGCTCGACTTTCGCACCCGTCCGCTCTGCGCGCGCGTCCTCATCTCGCCGGGGCACTACGGCCCACGCACGCACCAGATCACGCTCGTGGAATTTCCGGACGGTCCGTGGCTGGCGGATGTCGGCTTCGGCGGCAACGGCCTCATCGAGGCGATTCCGTTCGTCGCCGACCGCGAGTTCGATCACGGCCACGACCGCTTCCGCCTCGTCGCCGACGCGGCCTACGGCCACCGCCTCGAGCACCGGCTCCCCAACGGCTGGCGAACCAGCTACGCCTTTTCGCTCGATCCCTTCCTCCCTGCGGACTACCGCGCTCTGAATTTTTTCATCTGCCGCTCGCCGGACTCGTTCTTCACGCGGCTCCCGCTCTGCGTGCGCACCACGGAAACCGAGCGCCACATCATTCTCGCGAACCAATACAAGATTCGCCC